>NZ_MWIG01000145.1:0-5308 GCF_002156145.1 Streptomyces sp. NRRL B-24572
GGCACGGGGCGCGGCGGACCTCGTCGCGGCTCCCTTCGCGACCGGCCCCGCTCGCGGCTGGTGGGCCCAGGAGGAGGGCCCGTAAGCGGGGACGGCGCAGAGCGAACATGTCCCACGTGTGATTTCCCCCTCGGTGGCCACCGCGAAACGGCCGGGTGCGGGATGCTGGGGATAACGTTCGTTCACCTCCCCGGCAATGAGGCGCGGGGGTCGCATGTGGAGGCAGTCATGGGTGTGAGCGGTCCGATCCGCGTGGTCGTCGCCAAGCCGGGTCTCGACGGTCACGATCGCGGGGCCAAGGTGATCGCGCGAGCGCTCCGCGACGCCGGCATGGAGGTCATCTACACCGGGCTCCACCAGACGCCCGAGCAGATCGTCGACACCGCGATCCAGGAGGACGCCGACGCGATCGGCCTCTCGATCCTCTCCGGAGCGCACAACACGCTGTTCGTGAAGGTCCTGGAGCTCCTCAAGGACCGCGACGCGGAGGACATCAAGGTCTTCGGCGGCGGCATCATCCCCGACGCGGACATCCCGCCGCTCAAGGAGAAGGGCGTGGCGGAGATCTTCACGCCGGGCGCGACGACCGCGTCCATCGTCGACTGGGTGAACGCGAACGTCCGCGTCGCCGCGTGATCCGCTGCGCGGTGCGCATGCGATGACAGGGCCTTCCCGCTCGGGAGGGCCCTGTCCCGTCCCGGAGGGGAGCCGCCCCGGCGGAGGGCGACCCCCGGCCCAGGTGGTACCGGCACGGAGGACCGGCCGGACCGGTCGGTCCGGCGCCTCAGGAGCCGGACGGCGGTGCGGGACGGGAAGGCGGTGCGTGTTTCGGAGGCCGTACGACGGGGTCGGGTGGCGGTGCGTGTCCGGAGGTCCTACGACGGGGTCGAGCGGCGGTGCGTGTCCGGAAGCCGTACGCGGCCGGGCGGCGGCGCGGAGTTCGGTGGGTGTACGGCGTCCGGTAGCCGTCAGGCGTCCGGTGGGGTGAGTTCCGCGCGCATCGCCGCGCGGAGACGGAGCGTGGAGACCAGCCGCTGGAAGGCCTCCGACCAGTAGTCGCCCGCGCCGGGGGAGCTGTCCTCCGCCTCGTCGGAACGGGCCGTCAGGGACTCCAGCTGTCGCGCCGCCTCCGGTGCGAGGCAGCGCTCCGCCAGGCCCATCACCCCGCTGAAGCTCCACGGGTAACTGCCCGCCTCCCGCGCGATGTCGAGGGCGTCGATCACCGCCGCGCCGAGCGGTTCCGCCCACGGTACGGCGCAGACGCCAAGCAGCTGGAACGCCTCCGAAAGACCGTGGGCCGCGACGAACGAGGCCACCCAGCGCGCCCGTTCCTCCACGGGCAGCGTCGAGAGGAGCTGGGCGCGCTCGGCCAGGGACGAGGTGCCGGGGCCCGTCGCGGGCGGGACCGCCGGGGAGCCGAGCAGTGCGCGCGACCAGTCCGGGTCCCGCTGGCGCACGGCGGCCCGGCACCAGGCCGCGTGCAGTTCGGCCTGCCAGTCGTCGGCGACCGGCAGCGCCACGATCTCCTCCGGGGTGCGCCCCCCGAACCTCGCCGGCCACGCGGGCAGCGGCGCCGCCTCGACGAGCTGGCCCAGCCACCAGGAACGCTCGCCCCGGCCCGCCGGAGGCGTCGCCACCAGGCCGTCCCGCTGCATCGCCGCGTCGCACTCGTGCGGGGCCTCGACGGTGATCGTCGGCGTCGGGGCCGTACGGTCCAGGCCGACGCAGGTGGCGGCCCGGCCCGCCATCCGCCCCGCGAGCGCGGAGGCCGGCAGGGCGGAGAGCAGCTCGGCGGCGGTGGCCCGGACGTTGCGGCTGCGGTCGCCGAGGGCCTCCTCGAGGAACTCCTCGTCGGCGTCGGAGAGTCCGGCCCGCAGCGAGTCCAGGAACATCAGCCGGTCCTCCGCCCGCTCGGCGGACCAGGTCGACGCGAGCAGTGCGAGACCGGCGGCCGGGTCCTCGGTCCGTACGGCGGCGAGCAGGGCGACCCGCTCGGCGAACAGGCCCTCGTCCCACAGGGCACGGACCCCCTCCGGGTCCCCCGGGGACGGGAGGTTGCCGGCCGCGCCCGTGCCCCGGAGGGCGAACCTCCACTCGGGGTTGAGCCGGGCCAGCCACAGACCGCGCGGCCCGGCGAGGCGGAGCGCCTGGGGCCGGAGATCGGTGCGGGCCCTGGCCGCGTCGAGCAGCGCCGGCAGGGCGGCGGGCGGCGCCTTGTAGCCGTGCCGGTTGGCGAGGGCCAGCCACTGGGGGAGCAGCTCGGCCAGGTCGGGGGCGGCCCCGCGCCGCCCGGCGGGCGAGGGCGCGGCCCGGCCGGCGAGCAGCTGGTCGAGGCGGAGCCGGGCCGCCTCGGGCAGCGGCGCGCGCGGGTCCTCCGGTGCGGGCTCCGGCAGGGGCGCGGCGGGCCCGGGCCGCAGCCCCGCCCTGCGCCGTACGGTGTGCAGCGCGGCGGCGCCGAGCAGCGCACCCGGCACGTCCCGGGCCGCCGTGGAGCCCGCGAGCCCGGCGGGAGGCCGCCGGTCCGTGCCGAGGAGCGCCGAGCTGACGAGCTCCTCCCACGCCGCGTCATCGGCGGGGGGTGTGGTGGAGGTGGTCGTGGTGGTGTCCATCGGGCTCCTCCGGTGGGTCGGTGCGCGGTGGTCGGATGCCGGGTGGGCGGGCGTCATGTGGGCTGACGTCATGTGAGCGGGAGTCATGTGACGGGAGCGATGTGAGCTGACGTCATGGGGCCGGGCGTCATACGAGGGGGACCGTCTCGCCCGGGGTCTCCGGCGACCAGGCGGCGAGCGGGGTGAACCCCCGGTGCCCGCACTCCCCGAAGACGGTCACCGGGGCACCGCCGGACAGGGCGACCAGCCGCCAGAGCCCGGCCCGGGACTGGGCGGCGGGCGTCAGGGGCAGCGCCTCGCGGCCGTCGGCGTCGGCGAGCTGCCAGCCGTACTCCGCGGGCGCCGGTACGACTCCGCTCAGCGTCACGGGCCAGGAGTCCAGCCACGGGTCCTCGCCCAGCGCGCGGCCGTACGCGTCGAGCGCCGCGCCGACCGACCCGCCCACCGGAGGGGCGACCGGGCCCTCGACCGGGACGAACCGCTCGCCCGGCTCCGCCCGCACCTGACCGGCGCCGGTGTGCGGGGTCAGCTCGCCGTCGAGCAGTGCGCCCACGGGGAGCGCGAGTCGGGGCGCCCGGCCCGCCGCGCCGTAGGAGAGCAGGAGCGCGGTGCGCCCGGTCTTCGTGCCGTGCAGCCAGATCCGACGGGTGGTCAGCCGGGCGTCGGCCGCGTCGTACTGCGCGAGGACCAGCCAATGGTCGCGCACCGGGACGCCGTCGGCCGGGGAGGCGAGGCCCACCCGGGTCCGTACCGTCGTCGCGAACGGGGCGGGCAGCCGGTCCGCCGCCAGCCACGCCCGGTCGAGGAGATGGGTCAGCGCGCACTCCTCCAGGAGCCGCACGGGCCAGCCAGGGCCCGAGCCCGGTACAGCCCCCAACTCCCGGACCCGCCCGGCGAGCCCCGGCGCCTGGGCGTCGACCATGCGGGCCGCCGTCTCCTCCCACAGCCCGTACCCCGCCTGCCCGGCCGCCGCCAGGCCGCCGCGCAGCAGATCGGCGAGCCGCTGCTCCAACTCCTGCGCCCCCGAGGTGATCCGGGCCGCCCTCCGCTCGGCCCTGCGGCGCGCGGCCTCGGGGTCCGCCGGCGCCCCCGGGGCCGCGTCCCCGTCCTCCCGTCCGGCGCCCGCGGCCCGGCCGCGCCGCGCGGTGAGCCAGTGTGCGGCCCAGTCGGGCGCGGGGGAGTCCTCGGCGGCGATCCCGTCCGCCGCCCGGAGCAGCAGCAGGCCGAGGGCGTGCTTGCAGGGGAACTTCCGGCTGGGGCAACCGCAGGAGTACGCGGGGCCCGTGGTGTCGACGACCGTCCGGTACGGCGCGCTGCCGCTGCCCTTGCACAGACCCCAGACGGCACCGTCGCCGCACCCGGTCTCCGACCAGGGCCCGGCCGTGCCGAGCTTGCTCCCCGCTCTGCGCGACGCTTCGTCAGGAGCCAGTGCCAGCACCTGTTCAGCCGTCCAGCGCACCCCCATGCCATTCATGTCCTCGACGGTAGAGGCCGCCACTGACAACGCCCCTGACGACGCTTCTGGCAATGCCTCTGGCAACGCCTCTGACCAGCGGTGACATCCGATTGTCAGTGGCATGGTGCACGGTGGATCGCACAGCAGGTCGAACGATCTGGAGGGGGATCCATGCCCGTGCCCGAAACCATCGCGCAGCCCGGTTCCGGTGTCGAGACGGACACCGGGCCGGGACGGCCGCAGACCGCCGCCGAGGCCCTGCGTCCGCACGCCGAGCACGCCTTCGCCCATGAACTCGCGGCCCTCGCCGCCGCCGACGACCGGCCCCGGCCCGCCCGCTGGCGCCTCTCGCCCTGGGCCGTCGCCACCTACCTCCTCGGCGGCACGCTCCCCGACGGAACCGTCATCACGCCCAAGTACGTCGGACCGCGCCGCATCGTGGAAGTCGCCGTCACCACGCTCGCCACCGACCGGGCGCTGCTCCTGCTCGGAGTCCCCGGCACCGCCAAGACCTGGGTCTCCGAGCACCTCGCCGCCGCCGTCAGCGGCGACTCCACCCTCCTCGTCCAGGGCACCGCCGGCACGCCCGAGGAAGCCATCCGGTACGGCTGGAACTACGCCCGGCTCCTCGCCCACGGCCCCAGCCGGGACGCCCTCGTCCCCAGCCCCGTGATGCGCGCGATGTCCCGGGGCGCGACCGCCCGCGTCGAAGAACTCACCCGCATCCCCGCCGACGTGCAGGACACGCTCATCACGATCCTGTCCGAGAAGACCCTGCCCGTCCCCGAACTGGGGGAGGAGGTGCAGGCCGTCCCCGGCTTCAACCTGATCGCCACCGCCAACGACCGCGACCGGGGCGTCAACGAGCTCTCCAGCGCCCTGCGCCGCCGCTTCAACACGGTCGTGCTCCCGCTGCCCGCGACCGCCGAGGACGAGGTCGACATCGTCGCCCGCCGCGTCGAGCAGCTCGGACGCTCCCTGCGACTGCCCTCCCCGCCCGACGGCGTCGACGAGATCCGCCGCGTCGTCACCGTCTTCCGCGAGCTGCGGGACGGCGTCACCGCCGACGGCCGCACCAGGGTCAAGTCCCCCTCGGGGACGCTCTCCACGGCCGAGGCGATCTCCGTCGTCACCGGTGGACTCGCCCTCGCCGCCCACTTCGGCGACGGCGTCCTGCGCCCCGCCGACATCGCCGCCGGCATCCTCGGCGCGGTCGTCCGCGACCCGGCGGCCGACCGGGTCG
>NZ_MWIG01000146.1:0-5503 GCF_002156145.1 Streptomyces sp. NRRL B-24572
CGCCCGCCCCGGTCGCGGCCCCGGCTCCCGTGAAGCCGGCCGCGGCCCCCGCGCCGGCCGCCGCGAAGCCGGCCGCCGCCGCTCCGGCGGCCGTCAAGGCCGCTCCGGCCGCCCCGGCGAAGGAGGCCCCCGTCGGCCCCGAGCTGATCACGCTGCGCGGCCCCGCCGCCGCGGTCGCGAAGAACATGAACGCCTCCCTGGAGGTGCCGACGGCCACGTCCGTCCGCGCCGTCCCGGTGAAGCTGCTCTTCGACAACCGGATCGTGATCAACAACCACCTGAAGCGCGCCCGGGGCGGGAAGATCTCCTTCACGCACCTCATCGGCTACGCGATGGTGCAGGCGATCAAGGCCATGCCGTCGATGAACTACTCCTTCGCGGAGAAGGACGGCAAGCCGACCCTGGTCAAGCCGGAGCACGTGAACTTCGGCCTCGCGATCGACCTGGTCAAGCCCAACGGCGACCGCCAGCTCGTCGTCGCGGGCATCAAGAAGGCCGAGACGCTCAACTTCTTCGAGTTCTGGCAGGCGTACGAGGACATCGTCAAGCGCGCCCGCGTGGGCAAGCTGACGATGGAGGACTTCTCCGGCGTCACGGTCTCCCTGACCAACCCCGGCGGCCTCGGCACCGTCCACTCCGTGCCGCGTCTGATGCCCGGTCAGTCCGTCATCATGGGCGTCGGCTCGATGGACTACCCGGCCGAGTTCCAGGGCACCTCCCAGGACACCCTGAACAAGCTGGGCATCTCGAAGGTCATGACCCTGACCTCGACGTACGACCACCGCGTCATCCAGGGCGCCGCCTCCGGCGAGTTCCTGCGCGTCGTCGCCAACTTCCTCCTCGGCGAGGAGGGCTTCTACGACGAGATCTTCAAGGCCCTGCGCATCCCCTACGAGCCGGTCCGCTGGCTCAAGGACATCGACGCCTCGCACGACGACGACGTCACCAAGGCCGCGCGCGTCTTCGAGCTCATCCACTCCTACCGGGTCCGCGGCCACGTCATGGCCGACACCGACCCGCTGGAGTACAAGCAGCGCAAGCACCCCGACCTGGACATCACCGAGCACGGCCTCACCCTGTGGGACCTGGAGCGGGAGTTCGCGGTCGGCGGCTTCGCCGGCAAGTCGATGATGAAGCTCCGCGACATCCTCGGCGTGCTCCGCGACTCGTACTGCCGCACCACCGGCGTCGAGTTCATGCACATCCAGGACCCGAAGCAGCGCAAGTGGATCCAGGACCGCGTCGAGCGCCCGCACTCCCGCGTGGAGCGCGAGGAGCAGCTGCGGATCCTGCGCCGGCTGAACGCGGCGGAGGCCTTCGAGACCTTCCTGCAGACGAAGTACGTCGGCCAGAAGCGCTTCTCCCTGGAGGGCGGCGAGTCCGTCATCCCGCTGCTCGACGCGGTCATCGACTCGGCCGCCGAGTCGCGCCTCGACGAGGTCGTCATCGGCATGGCCCACCGCGGCCGCCTGAACGTCCTGGCGAACATCGTCGGCAAGTCGTACGCGCAGATCTTCCGCGAGTTCGAGGGCAACCTCGACCCGAAGTCGATGCACGGCTCCGGCGACGTCAAGTACCACCTGGGCGCCGAGGGCACCTTCACCGGCCTGGACGGCGAGCAGATCAAGGTCTCGCTCACCGCCAACCCCTCGCACCTGGAGGCGGTCGACCCGGTCCTGGAGGGTGTCGTCCGCGCCAAGCAGGACGTCATCAACAAGGGCGGCACGGACTTCACCGTCCTGCCCGTCGCCCTCCACGGTGACGCGGCCTTCGCCGGCCAGGGCGTCGTCGCCGAGACGCTGAACATGTCGCAGCTGCGGGGCTACCGCACCGGCGGCACGGTCCACATCGTCATCAACAACCAGGTCGGCTTCACCGCCGCCCCGGAGTCCTCGCGTTCCTCGATGTACGCGACCGACGTGGCCCGCATGATCGAGGCGCCGATCTTCCACGTGAACGGCGACGACCCGGAGGCCGTGGTCCGCGTCGCGCGGCTCGCCTTCGAGTTCCGCCAGACGTTCAACAAGGACGTCGTGATCGACCTCATCTGCTACCGCCGCCGCGGTCACAACGAGGGCGACAACCCGCAGTTCACCAACCCGCAGATGTACAACCTGATCGACAAGAAGCGTTCGGTGCGCAAGCTCTACACCGAGTCGCTCATCGGTCGCGGCGACATCACCCTCGAAGAGGCGGAGCAGGCGCTCCAGGACTTCCAGGGCCAGCTGGAGAAGGTGTTCGCGGAGGTCCGCGAGGCCACCGCCGCCCCGGCGTCGACCACCGTGCCGGACGCGCAGGCCGAGTTCCCGGTCGCCGTCACCACCGCGGTCTCCCAGGAGGTCGTGAAGCGGATCGCCGAGTCGCAGGTCAACATCCCGGAGCGGATCACGGTCCACCCGCGTCTGATGCCGCAGATGCAGCGCCGCGCCGCCTCCATCGACGACGGCACCATCGACTGGGGCTTCGGCGAGACCCTCGCCATCGGCTCCCTGCTGATGGAGGGCACCCCGGTCCGCCTGTCGGGCCAGGACTCCCGCCGCGGCACCTTCGGCCAGCGCCACGCGGTCCTGGTCGACCAGGAGACCGGCGAGGACTACACCCCGCTGCTCTACCTGACCGAGGACCAGGCCCACTACAACGTCTACGACTCGCTGCTCAGCGAGTACGCGGCGATGGGCTTCGAGTACGGCTACTCGCTGGCCCGCCCGGACTCCCTGGTCATCTGGGAGGCCCAGTTCGGTGACTTCGTCAACGGCGCGCAGACCGTCGTCGACGAGTTCATCTCCTCGGCCGAGCAGAAGTGGGGCCAGACCTCCGGCGTCACGCTGCTCCTGCCGCACGGCTACGAGGGCCAGGGCCCGGACCACTCGTCCGCGCGCCCGGAGCGCTTCCTCCAGATGTGCGCCCAGGACAACATGACGGTCGCCATGCCGACGCTGCCGTCGAACTACTTCCACCTCCTGCGCTGGCAGGTCCACAACCCGCACCACAAGCCGCTCATCGTCTTCACCCCGAAGTCGATGCTGCGTCTGAAGGCCGCGGCGTCCAAGGTGGAGGAGTTCACCACCGGCGGCTTCCGCCCGGTGATCGGCGACACGCTCACCTCCTCCGGAGCGGGTAACCCGGCCGACGTCCGCAAGGTCGTCTTCTGCGCCGGCAAGGTCTACTACGACCTGGAGGCCGAGCGTCAGAAGCGCGGTGACACGGAGACCGCGATCATCCGTCTGGAGCGCCTGTACCCGCTGCCGGGTGCCGAGCTGCAGGCCGAGATCGCCAAGTACCCGAACGCCGCGAAGTACATCTGGGCGCAGGAGGAGCCGGCGAACCAGGGTGCCTGGCCGTTCATCGCGCTCAACCTGATCGACCACCTGGACCTGGCGGTCGGCGCGGACATCCCGGCGGGCGAGCGCCTGCGCCGGATCTCGCGTCCGCACTCCTCCTCCCCGGCGGTGGGCTCGGCCAAGCGCCACCAGGCGGAGCAGCAGCAGCTGGTCAACGAGGTCTTCGACGCCTGATCTCGTACCGCGTGAGGAGGCCCGGCACCCCGATGGGGTGCCGGGCCTCCGGCGTGTCCGGGGTTGGTCAGAGGTTGGCCTCGAAGTCCCAGTACGGGCGGTTGCGCTGACGCGCCGACAGGGTGTGCGGGTGTTGGGCGCCGAGGGTCCGGGTGAGGGTGAGGAGGGCGTCCTCCTCCAGCTTCCCGGCCTCCTCGATCTCGCGGAGGCCACGCAGGTCGGTGGCGAGCGCGACCTGGCAGGACATGGTCAGGGGGTGCTCGGGGCCCATGACGTGCCGGGCCCGGCGCAGGGTGTCCCGGCTGAGTTCGGCGGCGTCGGACACGCGCCCGTTGAAGTTGCGGGCGGCGGTGGCGTTGAGGGCGCAGCCGAGGACCCAGGGGTGGTCGGGGCCGAGGGCGGCGGTGAGTCCGGCGAGCGCCGCCTCCAGCATCGTCATGGCCTCGGTGCGTTCGCCGGCCGCCTGCATGACGAGGGCGGTGTTGGCGAGGACGCCGGTGGAGACGGGGTGGGCGGGTCCGAGCAGGGCGCGGTAGCCGGCCTCGGCCTCGCTGATGAGCTCGCGGGCCCGGTCGAGGTCGCCGTGCTCGCGCAGGTAGTTGGCGTAGTTGGTGACCGCGGAGAGCGTGAGGTAGTGGCCGCGTCCCTGGGCCTGTTCGAGGTGGTCGAGAACCCCGGCCATGACGGCGCCGATGTCGTCCTTGAAGCCGCCTTCGCGGCGTCGGCAGAGGGCGAGCTGGCTGCGTGCGTAGAGGGTCTGGAGGTGCTGTGGGCCGAGGATCTTCACGTGGAGGCGGACGTTGGCCTCCTGGCGGCCGAGCGCCTCGCGGTAGCGGCCGAGCAGCCGGAGGTCCTGGGCGACGGCGTTGTTGGAGTTGAGGGTGGAGGGGTGGTGGGGGCGCAGGATGTTCTCGCAGCGGGAGAGGGTGTCGGCGTCCTGCTCGTACGCCTCCGCGTAGCGGCCGAGCATTCGCAGGACGACGCCGACGTTGTGGCGGGCGGCGAGGGTGAGCTGCTGGGTCTCGCCGAGGAGGCTCTGGGCCTCGGCGAGGACCTCGCGCTGGAGGCGTTCGGATTCCTTGTACTGGCCGAGGAAGCGCAGGTCGCGGGCGATGCAGATCTTGGACTTGAGGTCGCCGAGCTCGTCGGGGTGGTCGGCCGCGGCGAGCAGGGTGCGGCGGGCGAGGTCGAGTTCGTACGCTTCGCGGAAGCCGCCGCTGCGGCGCAGGATGTCGCCTTCCACGGTGGTGAGTTCCTGCATGTGCGGGGAGAGCGGGTCCATGAAGCCGCTCCAGCTGCCGCGGATGCGTTCGGCGAGGCGGGTGCCCGCCTTGTACTCACCGCTGCGGTCGCAGTAGCGCAGGCAGTTGAGGACGGTGGTCTGGATGCGCGCGTCGGTGCTGCGCAGTGCCCCGGAGGGCTCCAGGTGGGGCAGGAGCTCGGAGTAGCGGGGCCAGTTCCGGCTGTCCGTCGGGTTCCCGGGGTCGGCCTCGGCGAGCAGCGCGCGGACGGCCTTGCGGTGGGCGTCGCGGTGCTCGCCGTCGGTGAGCCGGGAGACGATGTCGTGCACGAGCCGGTGCATGTGGATCGACTCCTGCTGCGGTGCGGCCTCCTCGCTGGTGACGGGTCCGCGGGTCTCCCGGGTGAGCACCGAGTAGTTGACGAGGGTGTCGAGGGCCCGGGTCCAGGCCGGCAGGTCGGTGGCCATCCACCGGAGGTCCTCGGGGAGGGGGGCCTGAGGGTAGGCGCGGACGATGCCGAGGGGGATGCGGCCCGGGGCGAAGGAGGCGCAGAGGCTGAGGATGTCGATGGCCTGGGGCTGGGAGCGTCGGAGCCGGTTGATCAGTATCGACCAGGAGGTGAGGGAGGTGTTGGGCATGCCCTCGCCGGTGCTCGGCTCGTCGACGGTGGAGAGCCGTCCTTCGCGGACCATGCGCAGGTACTCGGAGGCCTCCATGCCGGACTCGCCGAGCCAGGCGGCCGCCTGG
>NZ_MWIG01000147.1:0-5840 GCF_002156145.1 Streptomyces sp. NRRL B-24572
ACGAGGGCCTCGATCCGGCGGTCCAGGTTGCGGTGCATCATGTCGGCGCTGCCGAGCCAGACCTCGGGTTCGCCGCCGTTGCCGAAGGCGAAGACCCGGGAGTGCTCCAGGAAGCGGCCGAGGATCGAGCGGACCCGGATGTTCTCCGAGAGACCGGTGACCCCGATGCGGACGTACGCGGGCCGGCCCGCCCTGTGGTGCGCGATCTCCTTGTTGATCCGGGAGACCAGTCCGTCCCGCAGCGACTTCGGGGCGGTGAGCAGGCGGCGGTACGTCTCGCGGCGGGAGTAGCCGGAGAGCCGGTTGAACAGGTCGGACAGGTCCGCGCCGACCTGCGGGTCGGCGGTGAGCAGGCCCAGGTCCTCGTAGAGCCGGGCCGTCTTCGGGTGGTAGTTGCCGGTGCCGACGTGCGAGTAGCGGCGCAGGACCTCGCCCTCCTGGCGTACCACCAGGGAGAGCTTGCAGTGCGTCTTGAGGCCCACCAGGCCGTACACGACGTGGCAGCCGGCCTCCTCCAGCTTCCGCGCCCACTTGATGTTGGCCTGCTCGTCGAAGCGGGCCTTGATCTCGACGAGGACGAGGACCTGCTTGCCGGACTCGGCTGCGTCGATGAGGGCGTCCACTATCGGGGAGTCGCCGGAGGTCCGGTACAGCGTCTGCTTGATCGCGAGGACGTCCGGGTCGGCCGCCGCCTGCTCCAGGAAGGCCTGGACGGAGGTGGAGAAGGAGTCGTACGGGTGGTGGAGGAGGACATCGCGCTCGCGCAGCGCGGCGAAGATGTCCGGTGCCGACGCCGACTCGACCTCGGCGAGGTCCCGGTGGGTGCCGGCGACGAACTTCGGGTACTTCAGCTCCGGCCGGTCCTGCCCGGCGATCCCGAAGAGCCCGGTGAGGTCGAGCGGGCCGGGCAGCGGGTACACCTCGGCGTCGGAGATCTTCAGCTCGCGGACGAGCAGGTCGAGGACGTACGGGTCGATGGACTCCTCGACCTCCAGGCGCACCGGCGGCCCGAAGCGGCGCCGCATGAGCTCCTTCTCCAGGGCCTGGAGCAGGTTCTCGGCGTCGTCCTCCTCGACCTCCAGGTCCTCGTTCCTGGTCACGCGGAACATGTGGTGCGCGAGCACCTCCATGCCGGGGAACAGCTCCTCCAGGTGCGCCGCGATCACGTCCTCCAGGGGGACGTACCGCTGCGGGGAGGCCTCCAGGAAGCGGGAGAGCAGCGGCGGCACCTTGACGCGCGCGAAGTGGCGGTGGCCGCTGACCGGGTTGCGCACGACCACGGCGAGGTTGAGGGAGAGACCCGAGATGTACGGGAAGGGGTGCGCCGGGTCCACGGCCAGCGGCGTGAGCACCGGGAAGATCTGCTGCCGGAACAGGGTGAAGAGCCGGGCCTGCTCCTTCTCGGTGAGCTCGGGCCAGCGGATCAGGTGGATGCCCTCGTCGGCGAGGGCCGGGGCCACGTCCTGCTGGTAGCAGGCGGCGTGCCGGGCCATGAGCTCGCGCGAGCGCGTCCAGATCAGGTCGAGGACCTCGCGGGGCTGGAGGCCGGAGGCGGAGCGGGTGGCGACGCCGGTGGCGATGCGGCGCTTGAGGCCGGCCACGCGGACCATGAAGAACTCGTCGAGGTTCGAGGCGAAGATCGCGAGGAAGTTCGCCCGTTCGAGGAGGGGGGTCGTCGGGTCCTCGGCGAGCTCCAGGACCCGCTCGTTGAACGCGAGCCAGCTGCGCTCCCGGTCGAGGAAACGACCCTGCGGCAGCTCGTCGCCGAGCGCGCCGTCGTCCTCGTACGTGTCGGGATCCGCGTCCAGGTCGGCGTCGATGTCGGTCACGACGATTCCGTTCACCACGTGCGCGCGGTGCGCCTCTATGGAACCGAGGGGCGACGCGGTGGACGGCGTGCCGGCGGGCTTTCCGGAGGGCTTTCCGGCGGGCTTTCCAGACGACTTTCCGTTCGGCGGGGCGGACGGCGTGGCGGAGGACTGGACCGGGACCTCGGCGGGCTGCTGCTTCATGGCCCCATTCTTCCGCGCGAAGGGGTGGTCGGGCGCGTCGGAGCGGGCCGTGGGGGAGGGAAGTCTCCCTTTGGGGAGGACCACCCTGCCGGGGGTGGGCACGGAGCGCTTCATTGCGTGAGCGTCGCAAGCGCTTCTGAATGGCCGGTAACGACGACATGTCGTATGGGAATCGGGGGCGGGGCCCTTGTCGGGGCTCCGCCCCCTCTCTTTTTGCCGAGGGTTACGGGTGCCGGGCGCGCAGGACGCGGAAGGCGGCGAGGGCCGCGAGGGCGGCGAGAGCGAGGAGGATGCCGGACTCGATGAGCTGGGTGGGCCAGAAGTGGGACTGGGGGTGGAAGTCGAGGTACTGGCCGGTGACGTTCTTCCCGGCGAGGCATTCCGAGGCGCTCTTGCCATCCTCGTAGCAGGACCACTCCGGGATGCGCCTCCCATCGCGGGTGAGCAGACCCGTGTCCATCATCAGCCCGTTGCCCGGGACGAGGAGCGGGCCTTTGTTCACGTCCATTGGCCCCGTGATCGTCTTCACGGGCAGGAAGTCCCAGCGGAACGCGCCCAGGACCAGCAGCACCACGCCCATGACCAGGCCCGTGGTCGCCATGGCGACGAGCGTGCGGCGGATCAGCAGGCCGACGAGAGCGCCGACGGCGACGGCGGCGAGGACGTACGCGAAGAGGACGATGCCCGTCGCCTCGTACGGGCCGCGGTCGGCCCAGGTGAGGTTCCAGCTGCCGGACACCCGGACCCAGCCGATCCGGAAGATGCCCATGAGGGCGACCGTGGTCAGCAGGGTGACGGCGGTCGTGGTGAGGAGCTTGGCGCGGAGCCAGGTCGCCGGGCTCACCGACTGGGTGAGGGAGAGCTTGTACGTCCCCGACTCGAACTCGCGGGCGACGAGCGGGCCCGCGACGAAGGCGCCGACGAGCAACGGCAGGAAGAGCAGGTACACGCCGCCGTACTCGGTGGCCACGCGCAGCATCTCGTAGCCGTGGTTGCCGTCGGCGATGTACCGCTGGCCGTCCTCGTAGTACCGGTCGGGCGTCTGCGCGTCCCAGATCCGCAGCCCGCCGATCACCGCAAGCGCCACGATCACCGCCGCGGCCGCCAGCCACAGCGTCCGCCGGTACTGGCGGACCGTCACCCAGTAGGAGCCCTTCAGGGCGAGCGTGCTCATGCCGGGGCTCCTTCGGTGGCGGCTTCGGTGGTGCGGAGGTGGGCGAGGAGGAGGTCCTCCAGGGAGGGTTCCGTCGTCTCCCAGGGGCCTTCGACCGGGCCCTCATGGCGTACCAGGGCGGTGAGCTGACGGCCCGTCGTGCGGGACTCGACGACCGTGTGCGGGGCGAGGTCGGCGATCGGGCCGGTGAGCAGGGTGTGGGCGGCGAGGAGTTCGTCGACGGGGCCGGCGAGGCGGACCTTGCCGCCGTGGAGCAGGAGGAGGTGGTCGCAGGCGCCCTCCAGCTCGGTGAGGATGTGCGAGGACATGACGACGGTGGTGCCGTGTTCGGCGGCGTCGGCCATGAGCAGGCCCATCAGCTGGTGGCGGGCGAGCGGGTCGAGGTCGGCCATCGGCTCGTCCAGGAGCAGCAGTTCGGGCCGCTTGCCGAGGGCGAGCGCGAGGGCGACGCGGGTGCGCTGGCCGCCGGAGAGGTGGCGTACGAGGGTGTCGGAGGAGAAGCCGCCGCCGTCCACGATCCGCCGGGCGACGGTGTCGTCCCAGCGGCCCGGGTTGAGCTCGCGGCCCATGCGCAGGGTGTCGGCGACGCTGAGCCGGGGGTGGAGCGGCTTGTCCTGGGCGACGTAGGCGAGGCGCTCGCGGGCCGGGGCCGTGATCGTGCCCTCGGTGGGGCGGAGCAGCCCGGCCGCGAGGGCGAGGAGGGTGGACTTGCCGGCGCCGTTGGGGCCGACGAGGGCGCAGATCCGGCCGGTGGGGAGGGAGAAGTCACACTCCCGCAGGGCCCAGCCGCGCCCCCTTCCTCCGTATCGCTTGCCCAGGAGGTGTGCCTCCAGGGCGGTGTCCTTCGTCATCGGTCGTCGTCCCCCTCGAAGTGTTCCTGCAGTACGGATGCGAAGAGCGCGGCCACGTCCTCCCGCTCCAATCCCTCGGCGCGCGCCCGGCGGGCCCAGTCGGTGAGTTCGCCGCGCAGCGGCGAGTCGGCGGGGCCGGTGCCGAGGGTGGCGCGGACGAAGGTGCCGAGGCCGCGGCGGGCCTCGACGAGGCCCTCGCGTTCGAGCTCGCGGTAGGCCTTGAGGACCGTGTTGGGGTTGATGGCCGTCGCTTCGACGACCTCGCGTGCGGTGGGCAGCCGGTCGCCGGGTTCCAGGAGGCCCATCCGGAGGGCCTGTTTCGTCTGCTGGACGATCTGGAGGTAGGTGGCGACGCCGCTGCGCCGGTCGATGCGGTACTCGACCACGATCCCTTCCACCACCCTTTCACTAATCAAGTAGTGAAAGGGTGGTGGAAAGAAGGGGGCGGTGTCAACCGCCCCCTGGGCAACAGGCGTTACGACTCCGTGCGGTACATCAGGTCCACCTCGTGCGTCGTGAACCCCATCCCCTCGTAGACCCGCACCGCCGCCGTGTTGTCCGCGTCCACGTACAGCATCGCCGTCGGCAGCCCCTGCGCCGCCAGGTGCCGCAGGCCGATCGCGGTCAGCGCCTTGCCGAGGCCGCCGCCCTGGGCCTCCGGCAGGATGCCGACCACGTACACCTCGCCGAGCTGCTCCTCGGCGTGCGTCTTCGTCCAGTGGAAGCCGATCATCCGCCCGTCCTCCTCCGCGAGGAAGAAGCCCTTCGGGTCGAACCACGGCTCGGCCATCCGGTCGTCCAGGTCCCGCTGCGTGAGCGAGCCCTGCTCCGGGTGGTGCGCGAAGGCGGCGGCGTTGACGGCGAGCCAGGCCGCGTCGTCCTGCCCGGGCGTGAAGGTGCGGACGGTGACGCCCTCGGGCAGCACCGGCTCCGGGACGTCCAGCGGCACCAGGGGGCGGCGCAGCTGGCGCAGCTCGCGGAAGAGCGTCAGGCCGAGGACCTGGGCGAGGTGCCGGGCCGCCGACTTGCCGCCGTGCGCCCAGACGCGCAGCCGCTTGCCGGAGGCGGCGAGCAGGGCGGTGCCGAGCGCCCGGCCGTGGCCGCGGCCCCGGTGGGAGGGGTGGACGACCAGCTCGGCGGCCGGGGCCTCGATCGGGTCGGTCTCCTCCAGTTGGGCGTAGCCGTAGAGGTTCGAGCCGACGGTGAGGAGGAAGTGGCGCACGCCCTCGCGCCTGCCGTGCCGCAGGTACAGCCGCCCCTGCTCGGACACGGCGTGCAGTCCGTCGGCGTGGTCGGCGGCCTCCAGGAGGTCCAGTACGTCCTGGGTCTGCTCGGGCGTGAGCTCGTCATACGTGTGGATCTGCCGTCCCGGTTCGAGGGCCGGCGCCGCGTCGGAAGTCATGGCTACGAGCCTACGGCGACACCCCGTCAGCCATCGGCAACTGTCTTGTAACCCACTCCCCCCTGTTGCGCTACGCGCGTTGACTCTAGGCTGCACGCGCAACGGGGGAGTAGATCAAGGCCGCGAATCGGGGCAAGGGGACTAGGGGAGAGATGGCAGCGACGCCAAGGAAGAACAAGACGGGGCGGCGATTTCTCGCCGCCGGGGCCGGGCTCGCGACGGTGGGGGCGCTCTTCGCCGCGATGCCGTCGGCCGGTGCGGCCGGGGACGAGTACGCCGTCGGGCAGGGGACGAACGGCAAGGGCTGGGGCCGGATGGTCGACGTCCAGTTGCTCTCCTTCAACGACCTCCACGGCAACCTGGAGCCGCCGGCCGGTAGCTCCGGCCAGGTCATTCGGGTC
>NZ_MWIG01000148.1:0-39777 GCF_002156145.1 Streptomyces sp. NRRL B-24572
CTTCTCGCCCCAGGTGCGGCCGGTGACCGGGTCGGAGCGGATGCCGACCCGGTCGGCGAAGAGAATCTCACCGCCCTCGACCTTCGCCTTCGCGCGGATCTCCGGCCAGGTCTCCCGGCGCCAGCGCGCCACGGCCTCGGGGTCCTGCTCGACGGCCCGCTTGTCCGGACGCTGGAAGGACAGCCCCCACCACCTCAGGGACTTGCCCACCCCTGGCTCGGTCAGCCGCACCCGGTACAGCTTCGCGATCAGCTCGCCCACCAGCCGCCGGGTTCACAACCGTCCGGTAAACCCCACGTCACAGGCCGGTGATCGAGGACGGCCTGCCGCACCGCGGCCTGCTCGGCCTCCCCGAGCACCTGGTGCACCCCGACCGGCTTACCCCGCGGCCGCATGAACAGCGCCTCCCGCCCACCGGCCTGCCACTTCGCCCACCAGATGTCGACCGCCTTCAGCGACACCCCGAACACCGCCGCCACGTCCTCACGGCCCCGCCCCGCCACCAACGCGGCCACCGCCCGCAACCGCAGGGCCTCCTGCGCCGACGGCGACAGATGCCGCGCGTCCCCCACCAGATCGCTCGCACCCCACCAACGCCCCAGAACCCCAACCGTTTCGGATCAATAGAGCGCGATGCACAATATGCCGTCCGGGGCTGGCAGATGCACCACGGCGTGCGGACTCCCCGGAACAGGGTTTTCCCTGTTCCGGGATCACAGCCTCACGAACTACGTCAGGCGACCCACTGGGGAACCACCCGGCCGAGAATCGGGGTGCGGTCCCCAGGGAACCGTGCGGGAACTATCGTCAACGACTTCAGGACGCAGCCCAGGAGCATGCGCCGGTCCGCGAGCGTCGACTCCGCCCACGCGTCCGCCAGCGCCTCGCCGTCTGCGAAGAAGACAGAGAGGTCGGCTTCCCGTGCGAGTTCGGCCGCTTCCTGGTCGAGTGACTCGATCACCGCCGACTGCTCGGCGGCCAAGGTCTTGAACCGGTCTTCGGACAGCATGCCTTCCACGTAGAAGTCGTGTTCCAGTTTGTCGCGGCGTGTCCTCGCCGCGTCGAGGCCAGCCATGACCTCCTTGCGGCGCTGTTCCTTCTCCACGTCGTGGAAGACCGCCCAACGTCGGACGATAGCGTCGAGGCCCGGGGATCCGTGTTCGAGAGCCGAGACGTGGCTCAGCCACATCGCCTCGACCGCCGCGTCCATACGCGGCGCGCGGACCACCACGCCGGGGCAGGCGTCCTTGCCGTACACCGATCGGGTGCGGCACCGGTACATAAGACTGCGGGCGCTGCCGCTGCCACTGCCGGTCATGCCCTTCCGGCAGTACGGGCAGGAGAAGATGCCGCCGAGGAAGGTGGTGTGCGGGCGTTTCCCGCGTGACCCCCCGCCCATCTTGGTGATGCGCGCTTCGATCAGCGCGAGGATCCGAAGCCGCTCCCCCGGGCTGACGACACCGGTCCCGATCACCACAGGGTTGCCTTCGGCGTCCCGCACGGGCTCGTCCGAGGGCAGCCAGACGTCGAGCGGCTGGCCGTGCTCGTCGAACCGCCTCTCCTTGGTCGGCAGCAGGCCGGCCCATGCCGTGGAGCGCACCATGCGCGTGATCGCTCGGGCGTCCCAGCGGGCGCCGTCGCGCGTCCGTATGCCGTCCCGTTCCAGGTCGTGGGCGACGCGCATAGCGGACTTCCCGGCCAGCAGCTCGTCCGCGATGCGGCGGGCGTGCGGATACTCGGCAGGGTCCGGTTCGATGTGACCCGACCCCTTGGGAGACCGGACGCCGTACGGGGTGCGACCGCCCGGCCACCGGCCGGCGCTGCGTGCCGCGTTCTTTCCGGTCGTCACCCGGAGCGTGAGGTCCTTGATCTCCTCGCGAGCGCGTTCGGCCAGGATCGCGAAGACGATGCGGGTGCCCGGCTGGCTGGAGTCCAGGCGTTCCTGGAGCACGAAGAGCCGTGCCCGCCGGCGGTCGAACTCGTCCAGAGCCGTGCCGATGGCAGCCATGCCCCGTCGGTCGAACCGGTCCGTCTTCCAGACGGCGAGCGTCTTGATCTCGCCGTCCATGACGGCGGCCATCGCGCCTTCGAGCTTCTCGCGTCGCACGTGCTGCTTGGAAGCGCTCCGCTGCTCCAGCCAGACCTTGCGGACGGTGAGTCCCTGCAGAGCCATTTCCCGGCGCAGGTCGCGGGCGTGCTGTTTGAGGGTCTCGAGTGTCTCCCTCTTCTTGCTGCGGCGCAGGTAGAGGTCGACCAGTTCCTCCGGGGTCTTGCCCGCCAGCTCCTCGGGAGAACCGTCCCGGAACTCCTCTGCCGTCTTCTTTGCCATAGTGCCCTCCTACCTCACAGATCCGGCCGCTCCAAACGGCATCTGTGCAGGTGAGGGCTGGTGTGTACTACTCGGCGCTCTCCCAGGCCAGGGCGAGGAAGCGTTCGATCCGGCCGAGGTCGAGCTCGACGGCGAGCGAGACCGTGATGACGGCGTGGTCGACGTTGGCTGCGAGGATCTGCCCCTCGGACCGCTTGGAGGAGGTGGAGCGCGCGAAGGCGGTACGGCGCGGCAGGCACGCCCGTACGTACCGGGGATCGCCCCCCTCGGGGTCGACGGCGGCCCAGTCGCCGGTGCAGACGACCCGCAGCGGGTCGTGCGGGGTCACGAACGCCGTGTCGGCGCGGACGACGCCCTCGGGGGTCGCCACGTCGCACTGCCCGCGGTCGACCCGGACGACCCGCCCCGGGATCAGTCCCTGGGCGGCGTACGGCGCGAAGGCGGCGGCCCAGCCGGAGTCCCAGCCGTGGGCGTCGAGCGAAGAGGAGGAGGAAACGGAAGAAAGCGGGAAAGACAAGGGGGACCCTTCACAGGGGCGGCCCCGGCGCTGAAAGACGAGAAGAGTGAGGTCAGCCGGTGGCCGCGGAGGTGGTGTGGATGAACATCCGCGTGTGGGCGAGGCCCTTCGTGACGACAGCCATCGGTCACACCTCCTGTGTCTTTCGCGATCGCGTCTTCTCGCGATCTTGCGTACGGGTTGCACCGTAGCCGGAGCGGTCCGGCACGCGCCACGGGTTTTTTCAGGCCTCGTCCCAGGCCATCGCGAGCAGGGTCACCAGGACCGCCGTGAGCACCCCGGTGGCCGGCAGGACCGGGGTTCCCGGGGCGCGTGCTCCTCCGCCGCGACCCCGGGCCGGGACGTCCGCCCGTACGCGCGCGTGCTCATGGCCCGACCCCCGCCGGAGCCCGCGTCCGATTCGTACAAGACCCGTCGCCCGCGCCCTGCCTACCGTGGCGCCATGGACACAGCACCCCGCATCACTCCCCGTTTCGACCTCGTCGGTCTCGTCGTCTCCGACATGGCCGCCTCGCTCGCGTTCTACCGGCGCCTCGGCCTGGACGTCCCGGCCGGGGCCGAGTCCGCCCCGCACGTGGAGGCGGCGCTGCCCGGCGGGCTGCGGATCGCCTGGGACACGGAGGACGTCGTCCGCTCCTTCGATCCCGGCTGGACGCGGCCGACGGGCGGCAACCGCGTCGAACTCGCCTTCCGGTGCGGTACGCCGGCGGAGGTCGACGCGGTGTACGAGGAGCTGGTCGCCGCCGGACACCGCGGGCATCTGAAGCCCTGGGACGCCGTGTGGGGGCAGCGCTACGCCGTGGTCCTCGACCCGGACGGCAGTGGGGTCTCGCTCTTCGCGGACGTCCCCACCGAGCGCGCGTAGGCGCCGAGCGTCGTCCCCGCCAGGGCCCGGGTCTCGCGGGCGAGGTGGGCCTGGTCGGCGCAGCCCGCGCGCAGGGCGGCCTCCGCGTACGGCACCCCGGCCCGGACGAGGGCGAGGGCGCGCTGGAGGCGCAGGACGCGGGCCAGAGTTTTGGGGCCGTAGCCGAAGGCCTCCAGCGAGCGCCGGTGCAGCTGTCTGGCGCCGAGCCCCACCGCCTCCGCCGTCTCGGCGACCGCCCGGCCCGCCGCGAGGCGCGCCACGACGGCCCGCACCAGCGGGTCCGGTCCGGGGGACGCGGCGGCCCGGCGCAGGACGAGCTCCTCCAGGGCGGCGGCCGGATCGAGGGCCTCGGCGATCCGCTCGCCGAGCCGCCGCGCCTCCGCCTCGCCCCACAGCGCGCCGAGGGCGACCCTGCGGTCGCGGAGTTCATGGGCGGGGACGCCGAAGAAGCCGGGGGCGTCCCCCGGGGCGAAGCGGATGCCCGCGTACCGTGCGGCGAACTCGCCGGGCACGTACGCGCGTGTGTCGGGTCCGGCGACGAGCAGGCTCCCGTCGGCCCAGATCAGGTCCATGCAGCCGTCGGGCAGCACGGGCCGTTCCGCCGTGGGGCCGGCGGCGGCGGTCCGGGTCCACAGCACGGCTCCGTCGAGCAGGGCGGGGCGCTCCTCGTACACCCTCCGAGCGTATGCCTCCGCCGGAGGGTCAGTCCTTCTCCCAGCCCGAGTGGAGACGGGACTTCACGTCGTCCGGGGGCAGGAACTTGGACCAGCGCTCGGGGAACTCGGACGGCATGTCCGGGTCGTCCTCGTCGACGTCGTCCGCCTCGGCGCGCACGCGGGCGACGAGCTCGGCGGCCTGGGCGGCGCGGGCCCGTTCGTTGGCCTCGCGGGCCGCGGCGGTGGCGACGGAGGGCCAGACGCGGTCGATGGCGGCGTTCACGGCGGCGCCGACGAGGACCGCGAAGGCCGAGATGCCGATCCAGAGGAGGACGGCGATGGGGGCGGCGAGGGAGCCGTAGATGGTGGGGCCCTCGACCTGGCTGGTCAGGTAGATCCGCAGCAGGAAGCTGCCGAGGACCCACATCCCGAGCGCGATGAGGGCGCCGGGGATGTCCTCGATCCACGGCGATCTGACGGGCACGGACACGTGGTAGAGCGTGGTGAGGAAGGCGATGGAGAGCAGGATGACGGTCGGCCAGTAGAGGACGGCGACGACCTCGGTGCCCCAGGGGACGAGTTCGACGATCCGGTCGGGGCCGACGACCGCGAGGGGCAGCACGACGGCTCCGATGAGCAGCGCGATGATGTAGAGGAGCAGGGCGAGGAGCCGGGTCTTGACGATGCCGCGGCGCCCGTCGAGTCCGTACATGACGGTGATGGTGTCGATGAAGACGTTCACCGCGCGGGAGCCCGACCAGAGGGCGATGGCGAAGCCGAGGGAGATCAGCTCGGGCCGTTTGCCCTGGGTGATGTCGTCGAGGAGGGGTTCGGCGATCTCGTGGACGCCCCGGTCGGAGAGGACCGTGCCGGCCGCGTGGAGGATGTTCTCCCGGATGCTGGCGACGGTGTCGGTGTTGGTCCAGTCGTCGGCGTAGCCGAGGACGGCGATCAGGCCGAGCAGCAGGGGCGGCAGGGACAGCAGCGTGAAGAACGCGGCCTCGGCGGCGAGGCCGAGGATCCGGTACTCGATGCACGAGTTGACGGTGTCCTTGAGGAGCAGCCAGACCATCTTCCGCTTCGAGACGTTGCGGTAGAGGACGCGCGCGCGGTGGAGCCTGCTCCAGGGCCGACGCTCGGGCCGTTCGGGTGTTTCTCTTGCTGCCTGCACCTGCTTACCGTATCGGCATGGCAGCGAGCACCCACACCGTGACCAACCAGGCCCCGCCCCTGGTGGGATATGACGTCTTCACGAGCGACCGGGCGCTGGCGGAGGCGGTCGAGCGGCATCTCGCGCCGGAGCTCCTCGCGGAGGTCCGCGAGGAGCTGAGCCTGCTCGGCCGGGCGTCCGGATCGGCACAGGTACGGGAGTGGGGCGAGCAGGCGAACGCGAATCCGCCCCGGCTGCGGACCCACGACCGGTACGGGCACCGGATCGACGAGGTCGAGTTCCATCCGGCCTGGCACCGGCTCCTCGGCAAGTCCGTGTCGGCCGGGCTCACGCACGCGTGGGGCCGTCCGGGTGGTCATGTGCGGCGGGCCGCCGGCTTCCTGGTGGCCTCGCAGGCCGAGGCGGGGCACGGCTGCCCGGTGTCGATGACGCACGCGGCGGTGCCCGCGCTGCGCGCCGAGCCGGAGCTCGCGGCGGTCTGGGAGCCGGCGGCCCTCTCGCACGTGTACGAGCGGGAGCTGCGTCCGGTCGCGGAGAAGCCGGGGGCGCTGCTCGGCATGGCGATGACGGAGAAGCAGGGCGGCAGCGACGTCCGGGCGAACACGACGGAGGCCCGGCCGCTCGCGGCGGACGGGGAGTACGTCCTGACGGGGCACAAGTGGTTCTGTTCGGCGCCGATGTCGGACGCCTTCCTGGTCCTCGCGCAGGCTCCGGCGGGTCTCACCTGCTTCCTGGTGCCCCGGGTGCTCGCGGACGGCTCGCGCAACGCGTTCGCGATCCAGCGGCTCAAGGACAAGCTGGGCAACCGGTCGAACGCCTCCGCCGAGGTGGAGTTCGACGGGACGACCTGGGCCCGCCGCGTCGGCGAGGAGGGGCGCGGGATCCGGACGATCATGGGCATGGTGGCGGCGACGCGCCTCGACTGCGTGCTCGGTTCGGCGGCGCTGATGCGGCAGGCGGTGGCGCAGGCCGTGCACCACGCCTCGTACCGCTCGGCCTTCGGCGGTCTGCTCGTCGAGAAGCCCCTGATGCGGAACGTCCTGGCCGATCTCGCCCTGGAGTCGGAGGCGGCGACGGTACTGGGGCTGCGTCTGGCGGCTGCGTACGACGCGGGGACTCCGGAGGAGTCGGCACTGCTCCGCATCGCCGTTCCGGCGGCGAAGTACTGGGTGACCAAGCGCTGCGTGCCGGTGGTGGCGGAGGCGCTCGAATGCCTGGGCGGCAACGGGTACGTGGAGGAGTCGGGGATGCCCCGGCTGCTGCGGGAGTCGCCGCTCAACTCCGTCTGGGAGGGCTCGGGGAACGTGCAGGCGCTCGACGTGGTGCGGGTGCTGCGGACGGAGCCCGCCGCGCTGGACGCGCTGCTCCGTGAGGTCGGGGCGGCGCGGGGCGCGGACCACCGGCTCGACCGGGCGATCAGAGGTGTGCTCGTCGAACTGGCGGACCTGGAGGGGATCGAGGCGCGGGCGCGGCGGCTCGCGGAGCGGCTCGCGCTCGTGCTCCAGGGGGCGCTGCTCGTGCGGTGGGCTCCGCCGGAGGTGGCGGACGCGTTCTGTGCGGCGCGGCTCGGCGGGGACGGCGGCGGGGCGTTCGGGACGCTCCCGCACACGCTTGACCTGCGGGCGCTCGTGGAGCGGGCGCGGGTCGCGGTCTGAGCCCGGCGAACTGTGCCGCGCGTACCGAGGGGTGGACCTGAGGGGGTGTCTCTTCAGGCCGGTACGCGCGGAAAAGCGGGGGTGGTGCTGCGCCGACACGGCACCACCCGCCGCTCGCATCAGCCTCGCTCAGGGGGGCGGTCGATCGCCAGAGTTGCAAAGGGTTGCAGGATTACCCGAACCGGGCCTCGCCGGGCTGTCCCGGACGGCACGATGGGCACCGACACTCCGGACATCTGCCCTGTGCAGAACCGATACAGCACCCCGGGTGGCTGGGAGAGACCGATGAACAACACGCAGCTCGACATGAAGCGGCTCGCCTCCATGGACGCCGCCCAGGCCACCCGGCTGCTGCACCGGGTGCGCGAGGAGACCCTGGCCGGCCGACGGCCGCCGATCGCGCCCCGCCCGGTGATCGACGCCTCCTGGCAGCGGATGGCCCGCCTCGGTCTCGACCCCGACCAGGACACGAGCAGCGTGCTGCTCCAGCGCGACGAGCTGGAGCAGCGGCGCAGGACCACGCTCCTCTCCGAGGTCATGCAGACGCTGAGCGGCGGGCTCGCCGGCATCGCCGACGCCTCCCTCCAGATCATGGTGGTCACCGACGAGCACGGCCGGGTGCTGTGGCGCCAGGGGAACCTCGCCGTGCTGCGGCAGGCGCACAGCATCTGCCTGGAGGAGGGCGCGGCCTGGAGCGAGCACGCCACCGGGACGAACGCGGTCGGCACGGCGCTCGCCATGGGCCGGGCGGTGCAGGTGCACTCCGCCGAGCACTACGTGCAGTCGCTGCACAACTGGACCTGCGCAGCCGCACCCGTGCACGACCCGCGCGACCAGCGGCTCCTGGGGATCCTGGACGTGAGCGGTCCCGCGTCCAGCTTCCATCCGGCGATGCTGGCCCTGGTCGGCTCGGTGGCGCAGCTCGCCGAGGCGGAGATGCGGGAGCGGCACCTCCGGTCGATCGAGCGGCTGCGGGCGGTGGCCGCGCCGATCCTGTGCCGGGTGGGCGGCCGGGCCGTCGCGGTGGACGCCCACGGCTGGACGGCGGCGGTGACGGGGCTCGCGCCGGTGGACCGGATCCCGCTGCCCAAGTCGTTCCGGGCGGGCCGGGTCTGGCTGCCCTCGCTCGGGGTGTGCGCGGTGGAGCCGCTGCCGGGCGGCTGGCTGCTGCGGGTCGAGGAGGAGAACCGGCCCGGGGAGCCGGGCGCGGAGGAGGCGGCGAGCCGGGTGGTCCTGGACCTGAGCCGGCCGCGCCGCTGGACGGTGGCCGTCTCGGGGGCGGCGGGCAGCTGGCAGCAGGAGCTCAGCCCCCGGCATGCGGAGCTCCTCTACGTCCTGGCGCTGCACCGCGACGGGCGGACGGCGGCGGAGCTCGCGGAGGACGTGTTCGGGGACCGTACGAGGACGGTGACCGTACGGGCCGAGATGTCCCGGGTACGGCGGAACCTGGCGGGGGTCCTGGCACACCGCCCGTACCGCTTCCGGGAGGAGGTCGCGGTGGAGGTGCTGCGCCCGGAGCACCCTGCGGACCTGCTGCCGCACTCCACCGCCCCCGCCGTCCGCGCCGGGACCCCCGCCTGACCGGCAGGCCTCAGGAGGCCAGCTCCTGGAAGAGGGCGCCGATCTCGGACTGGGTCGCGACCAGGGGCAGGGTGTCGAAGTACAGCTCCCACTCCCCGCCGGGGCCGAAGCGCTCCACGATCCCGAAGGGGATGCCGGTGCGGGTCTTCTCGCCGTCGCGTACGGAGACGGTGCCGTGCCACTCCACGTAGGTGGTGGTCTCGCCGGTGGCGACCTGGCCCGCCTTGAGGTCGAGGTCGGCGGTGGCGAAGAGGCGCTCCAGGTAGGCGCGCTTGCCGGCCTCGGAGACGAGCGGGGCGGCGAGCCCCGGTCCGTCGAGCCGGGCGCCCCGGGTGCGGGCGAGGAGGGCGTCGGTGTCCCCGGCGTTCCAGGCGGCGAGACGCTCCGGGACCTCCTCGGCCCGGGCCCGGAAGCCGGCCTCGGCGGGGAGGGCGGCCCGGGCCCCCTCGGCGGCCCCGGCCGCTCCCGCGTCCGTGATGCCCGCGAACAGCGGGGTGGGCGCCGACTCCGGCAGGGTGTCCTGGAAGAGGACGGCCCGGTCGTAGTAGCGGCGGGCCTGGAGGGTGCGTCCCTCGTCGCCGAGGACGTTCCGCGCGATCTGCGGGTAGGCGACGGTGTGGCCCTTGAGGGTGACCTCGTTCCACTGCCCGAACATCACGGTGCTGCCGTCGGCGACCACGTCCGTGCCCCGGTAGGTGAGGCCGGGCGCGAGGCGCAGGGAGTTCGTGATGGAGGTGCCGATCGTGGTGCGGCCGCGCTGCGCGGCGCTCCCGGCCTCCCAGAGGGTGGCCTCGGGGTCGAAGATGTCCAGGTAGGCCTGGACCCGGGGGTGGGCGAGGTCGCCGGGCGCGGGCGGCGTGCCGGTCGCCATCTCGCCGAAGGTGATCTGCCGCTCCATGAAGGCGCAGGCGTTCGGGGTGATGTGCCCCTCCAGCCGCTCGACCTTCTCCCGCGCCGCCGGGCAGTCGCCCCGGGCGATCGTGGCCGCTCCGCCCGGCAGTGCCTCGGCCGTCGTCACGGTGACCGCCGCTCCCGCGACGATCGCCGTCGCCATCGCGATGCCCGCCAGACCACGTCGACCCGTACCCATGTCGTACCCCTCATGTCGCCGATCACCGGGCGCGGCCGTATGCCGTCCCGGTGCGCTCACCCTGCCGGGAGGGCGCTGCGGGGGTCGATTACCTCTGAGGTCATGCGCCTCGGCGGTCGGGTGCCGGGCGGCGGGGCGACACCGTCTGTCCGCATGGCGGACAGCTTGTCCGCCAGGGCCGAACAGGGTGGGAATCCGGCGCTCCGCATGATGCGATGAGCGCATGAGCATCACTCTCACCACCTGGTCCCTCGAACAGACCTCGCCGTCCGACCTCCGCCCCTCCCCCGCCC
The DNA here is from genome assembly GCF_002156145.1 of Streptomyces sp. NRRL B-24572. Taxonomy (NCBI): domain Bacteria; kingdom Bacillati; phylum Actinomycetota; class Actinomycetes; order Kitasatosporales; family Streptomycetaceae; genus Streptomyces; species Streptomyces sp. NRRL B-24572. The sequence goes on from NZ_MWIG01000148.1 coordinate 10,158, forward strand.
CGGAGGGCGACGACATCACGATCGTGCGCGCCGAGGTGCCCTCGCCGGAGTACAGCCGCTTCCTCTATACGGCGGTCGGCGGCGACATCCGCTGGAACGACCGCCTGCCGCTCTCGTACAAGCAGTGGCAGGAGATCGTCGACAAGCCGGGGGCCGAGATCTGGGTGGCGTACGACCGGGGGACGCCGGCCGGATACGTGGAGCTCGACCCGCAGCCCGAGGGCGTCGTCGAGATCGTCTACTTCGGCCTGATCCCCGCCTTCCGCGGACGCCGGATCGGCGGGCACCTCCTCTCCTTCGGGACGGCGCGCGCCTGGGACCTGGCAGAGCGCTGGCCGGACCGGGAGCCCACGAAGCGCGTCTGGCTGCACACCTGCTCCCTCGACGGCCCGCACGCGATGGCCAACTACGAGCGGCGCGGCTTCCGGCTCTTCGACACCAAGGTGGAGGAGGTCGAGGAGTCGGAGACCCCCGGCCCGTGGCCCGGTGCCCACGCCTGAGGCACGCACCGACCGCAGGAAAGGGGCCCCGACGGGGCCCCTTTCGCGTGACCCACGACACAGCATCTCACCGACCGAGACATCTATGTCCAAATCCTGGACGATGCTGGACTGGGTCCAAACTCCCGTGACACGCTTCCGTCATGTCTGGAACTGGAATTGCCTTGGTGAGTCGGCGGCACGTCGACCTAGGCCGCATGTCCAGCGCCATTTGTTCGGCGCGCTGAGAGAACCAGCACCGCCGCACATTCTTTCAAGCCCGACTCTGCCCCACCCTGCTGCGCACTGACGCGCCACCCTCTGACCTGAGCGCGAGTGTGCAGGTCAGAGCCGCCCTCTCGCAGTCCCGAAGGACGAAACGCCATGGCCGCCACCCCGGAAAACCCCACTCCCGCCGCCGCCCGCCGCAAGGCCGGGCGCCACCGTGGCGAGGGTCAGTGGGCCGTGGGGCACTTCACCCCCCTGAACGGCAATGAGCAGTTCAAGAAGGACGACGACGGTCTCAATGTGCGGACACGTATTGAGACGATCTACTCGAAGCGCGGCTTCGACTCCATCGACCCCAACGACCTGCGCGGACGCATGCGCTGGTGGGGCCTCTACACCCAGCGCAAGCAGGGTCTGGACGGCACCAAGACGGGCGTCCTGGAGCCGGAGGAGCTGGACGACGAGTACTTCATGCTCCGCGTCCGCATCGACGGCGGCCGGCTGACCACCGAACAGCTCCGCGTCATCGGCGAGATCTCCGAGGAGTTCGCCCGCGGCACCGCCGACATCACGGACCGGCAGAACGTCCAGTACCACTGGATCCGCATCGAGGACGTCCCCGAGATCTGGAACCGCCTGGAGGCGGTCGGCCTGTCCACCACCGAGGCCTGCGGCGACACCCCGCGCGTCATCCTCGGCTCGCCGGTCGCCGGCATCGCCGCGGACGAGATCATCGACGGCACCCCCGCCATCGAGGAGATCCACCGCCGCATCGTCGGCAACAAGGACTTCTCCAACCTGCCCCGCAAGTTCAAGTCCGCGGTCTCCGGCTCGCCGCTGCTCGACGTGGCGCACGAGATCAACGACATCGCCTTCGTCGGCGTGGAGCACCCGGAGCACGGCCCCGGCTTCGACGTGTGGGTCGGCGGCGGTCTGTCCACCAACCCGAAGCTCGGCGTCCGCCTCGGCACCTGGGTCTCCCTCGACGAGGTCCCGGACGTCTACGAGGGCGTCATCTCGATCTTCCGCGACTACGGCTACCGCCGGCTGCGCAACCGCGCCCGGCTGAAGTTCCTCGTCGCCGACTGGGGCCCGGAGAAGTTCCGCCAGGTCCTGGAGGACGAGTACCTGAAGCGCAAGCTGACGGACGGCCCCGCCCCCTCGGAGCCCGCCGGCCGCTGGCGCGACCACGTGGGCGTCCACAAGCAGAAGGACGGCAAGTTCTACGTCGGCTTCGCGCCGCGCGTCGGCCGGGTCGACGGCGCCACCCTGACGAAGATCGCCGCGGTCGCCGAGGCGCACGGCTCCGGCCGGGTCCGCACCACCGCCGAGCAGAAGATGCTCGTCCTCGACGTCGAGGAGGCGCAGGTCGAGTCGATCGTCTCCGCCCTGGAGGCGCTGGACCTGCGGGTCACCCCCTCGCCGTTCCGGCGCGGCACGATGGCCTGCACCGGCATCGAGTTCTGCAAGCTCGCGATCGTCGAGACGAAGGGCCGCGGCTCCTCGCTCATCGACGAACTGGAGCGCCGGATCCCGGAGTTCGACGAGCCGCTGACGATCAACATCAACGGCTGCCCGAACGCCTGCGCCCGCATCCAGGTGGCGGACATCGGTCTCAAGGGCCAGCTGGTCCTGGACGACGAGGGCAACCGCGTCGAGGGCTACCAGGTGCACCTGGGCGGCGCGCTCGGCCTGGAGGCCGGCTTCGGCCGCAAGGTCCGCGGCCTCAAGGTCACGGCTGCCGAGCTCCCGGACTACGTGGAGCGGGTCCTCAAGCGCTTCCAGGCGGAGCGCGAGACCGGCGAGCGCTTCGCGACCTGGGCGGCGCGCGCCTCCGAGGAGGCCCTCTCATGAGCGAGCGTGCGGCCCCCTTCTTCTGCCCCTACTGCGGGGACGAGGACCTGCGTCCCAACGAGCAGGGTCACGGCGCCTGGGAATGCGCCGCGTGCAGTCGAGCCTTCCAGCTGAAGTTCCTGGGGCTCCTCGCCCCGGCGACTTCGGGCAACACCACTGGAAGGAAAGACATATGACGGTCACTCAGGACACGACCGCGGCCGACCTCAAGGCACTCGCCGAGCAGGCCGGCCGTGATCTGGAGGACGCCTCCGCCCTGGAGATCCTCCGCTGGGCCGTGGACACCTTCGGCGACCGCTTCTGCGTCACCTCCTCCATGGAGGACGCGGTCGTCGCCCACCTCGCCTCCCGGGTCAAGCCCGGCGTGGACGTCGTCTTCCTCGACACGGGCTACCACTTCGAGGAGACCATCGGCACCCGCGACGCCGTGGACGCCGTCATGGACGTCAACGTCATCACCCTGACCCCGCGTCAGACGGTGGCCGAGCAGGACGCCGAGTACGGTCCGAAGCTCCACGACCGCGACCCCGACCTGTGCTGCGCGCTGCGCAAGGTCAAGCCGCTGGAGGAGGGCCTCACCGCGTACGGCGCGTGGGCCACCGGCCTGCGCCGCGACGAGTCCCCGACCCGGGCGAACACCCCGGTCGTCGGCTGGGACGAGAAGCGGCAGAAGGTCAAGGTCTCCCCCATCGCCCGCTGGACGCAGGACGACGTCGACGCGTACGTCACGGAGCACGGCGTCCTCACCAACCCGCTCCTCATGGACGGGTACGCCTCCGTCGGCTGCGCCCCCTGCACCCGCCGCGTCCTGGAGGGCGAGGACGCCCGCGCCGGACGCTGGGCGGGCCGCGCCAAGACCGAATGCGGGCTGCACGGATGACGGACACTCAGACACCCCAGGAGAACCACGTGACCGGTGCCACCATCTGGCTCACCGGCCTGCCGAGCGCCGGAAAGACCACCATCGCGTACGAGCTGGCCGGCCGCCTCCGCGACGAGGGCCACCCCGTCGAGATCCTCGACGGCGACGAGATCCGCGAGTTCCTCTCCGCGGGCCTCGGCTTCAGCCGCGAGGACCGGCACACCAACGTGCAGCGGATCGGCTTCGTCGCCGAGCTGCTCGCCTCGCACGGCGTGAAGGTCCTGGTCCCGGTCATCGCCCCGTACGACGACAGCCGCGAGGCGGTCCGCAAGCGCCACGAGGCCGAGGGCACCGCCTTCGTCCAGGTGCACGTGGCCACCCCCGTGGAGGTCTGCTCCGTCCGCGACGTGAAGGGCCTCTACGCCAAGCAGGCCGCGGGCGAGATCTCCGGCCTCACCGGCGTCGACGACCCGTACGAGGCGCCCGAGAACCCCGATCTGCGGATCGAGTCCCAGAACCAGACCGTGCAGGAGTCCGCGGCGCAGCTCCACGCGCTGCTCACCGAGAGGGGTCTGCTGTGACCACCGTTGCCCACGTCCACGACAGCACGGACAGTCCGTTCGCGCTGTCGCACCTCGACTCCCTGGAGTCCGAGGCCGTCCACATCTTCCGTGAGGTGGCGGGCGAGTTCGAGCGGCCGGTGATCCTCTTCTCCGGCGGCAAGGACTCCATCGTCATGCTGCACCTGGCGCTGAAGGCCTTCGCCCCCGCGCCGATCCCCTTCACGCTGCTCCACGTCGACACCGGGCACAACTTCCCCGAGGTCATCGAGTACCGCGACCGCGTCGTCGCCCAGCACGGGCTGCGGCTGCACGTGGCCTCCGTGCAGGAGTACATCGACGCCGGCAAGCTCCGCGAGCGCCCCGACGGCACCCGCAACCCGCTGCAGACCGTCCCGCTGACCGAGGCGATCCAGCAGCACCGCTTCGACGCCGTCTTCGGCGGCGGCCGCCGCGACGAGGAGAAGGCCCGCGCCAAGGAGCGGGTGTTCTCGCTGCGCGACGAGTTCTCCCAGTGGGACCCGCGCCGCCAGCGCCCCGAGCTGTGGCAGCTCTACAACGGCCGGCACGCCCCCGGCGAGCACGTCCGCGTCTTCCCGCTGTCCAACTGGACCGAGCTGGACGTCTGGCAGTACATCCAGCGCGAGAAGATCGAGCTCCCCGAGATCTACTTCGCCCACGAGCGCGAGGTGTTCGCCCGCAGCGGCATGTGGCTGACGGCCGGCGAATGGGGCGGCCCGAAGGAGTCGGAGACGGTCGAGAAGCGGCTGATCCGCTACCGCACCGTCGGCGACATGTCCTGCACCGGCGCCGTCGACTCCGACGCCACCACGCTGGACGCCGTCATCGCCGAGATCGCCGCCTCCCGGCTCACCGAGCGGGGCGCCACCCGGGCCGACGACAAGCTGTCCGAGGCCGCGATGGAAGACCGCAAGCGCGAAGGGTACTTCTAATGAGCACGACCACCGAGCAGCTGTCCGAGCAGCTGGCGGCCACCACCCTGCTGCGTTTCGCCACCGCGGGCTCCGTCGACGACGGCAAGTCCACCCTGGTGGGCCGGCTCCTCCACGACTCCAAGTCGGTCCTCGCCGACCAGCTGGAGGCCGTGGAGCACGCCTCGCGCTCCCGCGGCCAGGAGGCGCCCGACCTGGCGCTCCTCACCGACGGTCTGCGGGCCGAGCGCGAGCAGGGCATCACGATCGACGTGGCCTACCGCTACTTCGCGACGCCCCGCCGCCGCTTCATCCTCGCCGACACCCCCGGGCACGTGCAGTACACCCGGAACATGGTCACCGGCGCCTCCACCGCCGAGCTGGCCGTGGTCCTCGTCGACGCCCGCAACGGCGTCGTCGAGCAGACCCGCCGGCACGCCGCCGTCGCCGCGCTGCTCCGCGTCCCGCACGTGGTCCTCGCCGTGAACAAGATGGACCTGGTCGAGTACCGGGAGTCCGTCTTCGCCGCGATCGCCGAGGAGTTCACGACGTACGCCTCCGAGCTCGGCGTCCCGGAGATCACCGCGATCCCGATCTCGGCGCTCGCCGGCGACAACGTCGTGGAGCCGTCCGCCAACATGGACTGGTACGGCGGCCCGACGGTCCTGGAGCACCTGGAGACCGTCCCGGTCAGCCACGACCTGACGGCCTGCCACGCCCGCTTCCCCGTGCAGTACGTGATCCGCCCGCAGACCGCCGAGCACCCCGACTACCGGGGCTACGCCGGTCAGATCGCCGCCGGTGCCTTCCGGGTCGGCGAGGAGATCACCGTCCTGCCGTCGGGGAAGAAGTCGACGATCACCGCGATCGACGCGCTGGGCGAGTCCGTGGACATCGCCTGGGCCCCGCAGTCGGTGACGATCCGGCTCGCCGACGACATCGACATCTCGCGCGGCGACCTGCTCGCGCCGAGCGGCGACGCCCCGGCCACCAGCCAGGACGTCGAGGCGACGGTCTGCCACGTGGCGGACCAGCCGCTCGCCGTCGGCCAGCGGGTGCTGCTCAAGCACACCACGCGCACGGTCAAGGCGATCGTCAAGGACATCCCCTCGCGGCTGACCCTGGACGACCTGTCCCAGCACCCGAACCCCGGGCAGCTGGTCGCCAACGACATCGGCCGGGTCGTGGTCCGCACCGCCGAGCCGCTCGCGCTCGACGCGTACGCGGACTCCCGCCGTACCGGATCGTTCCTGCTGATCGACCCCGCGGACGGCACCACGCTCGCGGCCGGCATGGCGGGCGAGTCCTTCGCCACGACCAAGGCCGTCGCCGCGGTGGACGAGGAAGAAGGGTGGGATTTCTGAGATGAGACAGAACGTCTACGCCACCTTCGCGAAGGAGGGCGGCCGGGTCGGCTCCGGCGCCCTCGGTGCGGGCATGGGAGGTGTCGCGCGATGTGCGTGCTGACCTCCGTGCGCCGCATGAGCGGTGCGACACGGCTCCACCCGCTCCACCCCGAACGACATAGACGCAGACTTCGCTGAGAAGTCGAACCGAGGGGAACACCACCCGTGCCTGCCACCACCCGTACCACCCTGCGCCGCGGCCTGGCCGCCGCCGCCGCCCTGCCGCTGCTGATCGGTGCGCTCGCCTCCTGCGGCTACGGCTCCGAGGCCAAGAACGACGACGACGCCACGAAGAAGGTGGCCGCCGAGGGCGAGAAGCTCTCCGCCGACACCGTACGGCTCGGGTACTTCCCCAACCTCACGCACGCCACCGCGCTCGTCGGTGACCAGGAGGGCATCCTCCAGAAGGAGCTGGGCGGCACCAAGCTGGTCCCCACCACCTTCAACGCGGGCCCGTCCGAGATCGAGGCGCTGAACGCCGGCTCGATCGACATCGGCTTCATCGGCCCCTCGCCGTCCATCAACGGCTACGTCAAGACCAAGGGCACCAACCTCCGCATCGTCGGCGGCGCCGCCTCCGGTGGCGTGAAGCTCGTGGTGAACCCGGCGAAGATCAAGACCCTGGACGACCTCAAGGGCAAGAAGATCGCCACCCCGCAGCTCGGCAACACCCAGGACGTGGCCTTCCTCAACTGGATCTCCGAGAAGGGCTGGAAGGTCGACGCCCAGAGCGGCAAGGGCGACGTCTCCGTGGTTCGCACGGACAACAAGGTCGCCCCGAACGCCTACTCCTCCGGCGCCATCGACGGTGCCTGGGTGCCCGAGCCGACCGCGTCGAAGCTGGTCAGCGAGGGCGCGAAGGTGCTGCTCAACGAGTCCGACCTGTGGCCGGACAAGAAGTTCGTCATCACGAACATCATCGTGTCGCAGAAGTTCCTGACCGCGCACCCGGACGTCGTCGAGGCCTTCCTGCGCGGCTCGGTGAAGACCAACGAGTGGATCAACGCCAACCAGGACAAGGCGAAGGCCTCGGCCAACGCCAAGCTGAAGGCCCTCTCGGGCAAGGCGCTCGGCGCGAAGGTGATCGACGCCGCGTGGCCGTCCATCCAGTTCACCGACGACCCGCTGGCGGCCACCCTGCAGACCCAGGCCGACCACGCGGTGAAGGCCGGTCTCCTGAAGCAGCCCGAGCTGTCCGGCATCTACGACCTGAAGCCGCTCAACAAGGTCCTGAAGGCCGCGGGTCAGCCCGAGGTCTCCGACGCCGGTCTCGGCGCGAAGTAACAGCCCGCAGCTGAAACCCAGGAGGTGACGACCATGGCCACGACCACGACGCTCGCCAAGGCCGAGGACCGCGCGGCGGTGACCCATGCCGCCCGCATCGAGCACGTCTCCAAGTCCTTCGGCGGACCCGCCGGCGGGCAGCTCGTCCTCGACGACATCTCGCTCGATGTCGCCCCCGGCGAGTTCGTCACCCTCCTGGGCGCCTCGGGCTGCGGCAAGTCCACGCTGCTCAACCTGGTCGCCGGGCTCGACCGGCCGTCCGCGGGGTCCATCGAGACCCCCGGCGGCCGGCCGGCCCTGATGTTCCAGGAGCACGCCCTCTTCCCGTGGCTCACCGCGGGCAAGAACATCGAACTCGCCCTGCGGCTGCGCGGGGTGCCCAAGGCCGAGCGGCGCGAGGAGACCGAGCGGCTGCTCGCCCTCGTCCGGCTCGGCGGCTCGTACGACAAGCGGGTCCACGAGCTGTCCGGCGGCATGCGGCAGCGGGTCGCGCTGGCCCGCGCGCTCGCCCAGGACAGCGACCTGCTCCTGATGGACGAGCCGTTCGCCGCGCTCGACGCCATCACCCGGGACGTGCTGCACGACGAGCTGACCCGGATCTGGCGGGAGACGAGGCTGTCGGTGCTCTTCGTCACCCACAACGTGCGCGAGGCCGTGCGGCTGGCCGAGCGCGTCGTCCTCCTCTCGTCCCGGCCCGGCCGGATCGCGCACGAGTGGAAGATCGACATCCCGCAGCCGCGCCGCATCGAGGACTCCGCCGTCGCGGAGCTGTCCCTCGAGATCACCGAGCACCTGCGTGGGGAGATCCGCCGCCATGGCCAGCACTGACATCAGCCCGAACACCGACGACCTCGCCGGCCTCGAAGCCGGCCTGGACGCCCTCGACACCGTGAACGTCTCGCGGCTTCCGGTCCGCCAGGTGCTGGTCAAGAAGGTGCTGCCGCCGGTCGTCGCCGTCGCGCTCGTCCTGGTGGTCTGGCAGCTGCTCGTCACCCTGAAGGTGACGGACGACTACAAGCTGCCCGCGCCGTCCGCAGTCTGGGACAGCCTGACCACGATGTGGCTGGAGGGCACGCTCCTCCAGGTCCTCTGGACCAGCATCTCCCGGGCCCTCTTCGGCTTCCTCCTGGCGCTCGCCATCGGCACCCCGCTGGGTCTGCTCGTCTCCCGCGTGAAGTTCGTGCGCGCGGCGATCGGCCCGATCCTCGCGGGCCTCCAGTCGCTGCCCTCGGTGGCCTGGGTCGCCCCGGCCGTCCTGTGGCTCGGCCTCAACGACAGCATGATGTACGCGGTGATCCTGCTCGGCGCCGTCCCCTCGATCGCCAACGGCCTCGTCGCCGGCGTCGACCAGGTCCCGCCGCTCTTCCTGCGGGCGGGCCAGACGCTCGGCGCGACGGGGCTCAAGGGCGCCTGGCACATCGTGATGCCGGCCGCGCTCCCCGGCTACCTGGCCGGCCTCAAGCAGGGCTGGGCGTTCTCCTGGCGCTCGCTGATGGCCGCGGAGATCATCGCCTCCTCGCCGGACCTGGGCCTCGGCCTCGGCCAGCTCCTGGAGAACGGCCGCAACAACATCGACATGGCCGGGATCTTCCTGGCGATCATCCTGATCCTGATCGTCGGCATCGCCATCGACCTGCTCATCTTCAGCCCGCTGGAGCGCGCGGTCCTGCGCCGTCGCGGCCTGCTCACGAAGGCCTGACCATGAACCGCCCTGTCCTCCTCGTCATCGCCCACGGCAGCCGCGACCCGCGGCACGCGGCGACCGTCCAGGCGCTGGTGCGCCGGGCCGGTGCGCTGCGGCCGGGGCTGCGCGTGGAGACGGCGTTCCTGGACTTCAACCTGCCGTCGGTGCCGGGAGTGCTCGACCGGCTCGCGGCGGACGGGGTACGGGAGGTCGTGGCCCTGCCGCTCCTCCTCACCCGGGCCTTCCACGCGAAGGCCGACATCCCCGCCGTACTGCGCCAGGCTCCCCCGTCCCTGCGCATCCGCCAGGCGGAGGTCCTCGGCCCCTCGCCGCTGCTGATCGCGGCGGTGGAGCGGCGGTTGTACGAGGCGGGCCTCACGCCCGCCGACAAGCCCACGACCGGGGTCGTCCTGGCCTCGGCGGGCTCCACAGACCCGGAGGCGATCGCGGTGATCGCAGAAACGGCGCGGGAGCTGCGGCGCACCGGTTGGTGCTCCGTGCGACCCGCGTTCGCCTCCGCTGTGAATGCCGGGGGCTTCCCCCGCACGGAGGACGCGGTCCGCACCCTGCGCACGGACCCGGGCGTCCACCGGGTGGCCGTCGCCCCGTACGTCATCGCCCCGGGCCGCCTCCCGGACCGCATCGCGGCGGGTGCGACCGAGGCCGATGTCCTCGCGGACGTCCTGGGCCCCTCGCCGGAGCTGGCCGCGCTGCTCGTGGAGCGGCACGAGTCGGCCGTACGCGCCCCCGAGCGCGCGGCGGTCGCGGGTTAGTTCCCGGGCTCGCGGCCGCTCAGGGCGAGGGCGCGGGTGAAGGAGTCCGAGGTCTCGGACACCGCGCCGGGCTCGGCGAAGCCCTCGTACTGGCGGTACATGTCCGCGTACCGCTCGACGACTCCGAGCAGGTAGGCACCCGTCTCCTCGGGCACGCCGTACTCCTCCCCCGTGGAGCGGGCCAGGTCCCAGCCGTGCAGGGCGAGTTCCAGGGCCAGCATGGCGGCGATCTCGGTGGCCGGCGTGGCGCTGCCGACCATGTCGACGTCCCCCTCCCAGGCCTCCGGCTTCTCCCAGGCGGCGAGGGCCCGGTCGAGCTGGGCCGCGTACGCCTCGGCCCAGTCGTCCTCGGCGGTGAAGTCCCGCTTCGTGGTCTCCTCGGGGAGTTCGGTGCGCAGGGCGCGGTGTTCGAGGCCGTGGGCGGAGTAGAGGACCAGGTGGTTGGCGAGTTCGCGGACCGTCCAGTCGGCGCAGACCGAGGGGGTGCCGAGCTGTTCGGCGGTGACGGCACGGGCGACACGGCTCGCCTCGGCGGCGCAGACGGTGAGGTGCGTGTGGATCTCGTTCATGCCGGCGACGGTACGGAACATCCCTGCACCCGGTCTTGAACTTTCGCGACAGGGGCTCCGGCTAGCTGAAGTCGAGCCCGCCCGTGCGCGTGCGCTTGAGTTCGAAGAGGTCGGGGTGCGAGGCGAGGACGCGGAAGCTGTCGAAGAGTTCGGCGGCCTTCTCGCCGCGCGGGATCGCCCGCAGGACCGGGCCGAACCAGACGGTGCCGTCGACGTGGATCGTGGGGGTGCCGACGTACCCCTCGGCCTCGGGGTCCTTGCCGGCGTCGTGGCTGCGGCGGACGGCCTCGTCGTAGGCCGGGTCGTGGGCCGCGGCGGCCAGTTCCGGCGGGAGGCCGAGCTCGTTGAGGGACTCCGCGACGACCGCGTCGAAGTCCTTCTGCTTCTTCTCGTGGATGCGGGTGCCGTACGCGGTGTAGAGCGGGCGCAGGATCTCCTCGCCGTGCTGTTCGGCGGCGGCCGCCGCCACCCTGACCGGGCCGATGGAGGCGTCGACGAGCTCGCGGTACCAGTCGGGCAGGTCGTTGCCCTCGTTGTGGAAGTACAGGCTCATGACCTTGAAGCGGAGGTCGATGTCCCGGTGGGCCTCGACCTCGAGGATCCAGCGGGAGGTGATCCAGGCGAAGGGGCAGGCGGGGTCGAAGTAGAAGTCGACGGTGGGGCGGGGCGTGGTCTCGTTGTTCGTCATGTCGTTGAATCTAGTAGGGAGTTGGCCCGGGAACACGGGCCATTCCCCGCCCTCTCGGCTGGGCCACTTCGGGGTCAGTCCTCCTGTGTCATCTCGACGAGCTTGACCACCGTGTTCCAGTTCCGACCGGTGGCGACCAGGCCCTTCACGACGGACGGGCGGGAGACCGCTTCGCCGAGCTTGGAATTCCCGAGGCCTTCCGGGGTGTAGAGGTAGAGCACGCGGTCGCCGAGGGCGAAGTCCTCGGGGAGGAAGGACTCGCGGTCGATCGAGGCGAAGCGCTCGGGGTCGGCGCTCTCCGAGTAGTAGACGGCGTGGAGCTGCTTGCCCTCCAGTTCGGCGGCCGGGAAGGGGCAGGCGTCGGCGACGGCGGCGAGGTAGTCGCCGTCGCGGACGAGGCAGTCGACGCGGAAGCCGAAGCGCTCCTCGATCGCGTCTTCGAGCGCGGCCCCGAGCTCGTCCTCGCCTGCGCCGGAGTCGGTGGTGAAGACGGCGTTCCCGCTCTGGAGGTAGGTGCGGACGTCCGTGTGCCCGAGTCCTTCGAGGAGGGTCCGGAGTTCCGCCATGGGGACCTTGCGGCGCCCGCTCACGTTGATGCCCCTGAGCAGGGCCGCGTACGTCTTCGTCATGGGCCCAATCTATGCGGCCACCGCGCCGCGTGGGGGGCGGCACGGTGGCTGGTCCGAACCCTGGCCGATCGAGGGGATCCCGGAGAAGACCCTTCACCCATCTGTGACTTATTCAAGAATGTTTCGTAATGACGAATCCGTCATCTGCGCTGATAGCGGGCGAGGACCCGGTTGCCGTCCTCGACCAGGCGCCGGCGCAGCTCCGTGCCGTCGATGGCGCCGCTGTAGTACTCCTGGAAGGCCGGGGTCGCCACCTTGTCCTTCCACTCCGGGTAGCCGCGCACCGACTGCGCGGGTGCCGGACGCAGGTGTTCGGCCACCGCCGCCCCGGTCGCCCAGCCGTCCCGCGCGGTGTGCAGGGAGGGGTCGGCGAGCGCGGCCGTGCCGGTGGGCAGCATCCAGTCGCCGCGCGCGAGCCGCACCATGTTCGCCGGGCGGAGGAAGAAGTCGAGGAACTCGGCCGCCTCCTTCTTGTGGGGGCTGTCCTCGGCGATCGACAGGGTCTGCGGGGAGACGCCCTGGGCCGTTCCCTCGCTGCCGGCGGGTGCGGGCAGCACGGTCCACTCGAAGCCCTTGGGCGCCTGCTGGACGATCTGCTGCCGATAGGCGAAGCCCAGCGGGACCATGGCGTACTTGCCGGCGAAGAGGCCGGGGAGGGTGTCGGAGCCGCCGCTGCCGAGCGTGGTGCGCGGGGCGGTCCGGTCGGTGGCGACCTGGTCGTGGACGGTGCCGGGGACGATGCCGTCGGCCTCGGTGAAGTCGACGGTCACCCGGCCGTCCGGGCCCCGGTGGAAGAGCCGGCCGCCGGCCGATACGCCGAGGTTGAGGCTGACGGAGACGGGTTCCTTGAGGGGCCAGGCGACCGCGTACCGGCCGGGTCCCATGGTCCGGGTGAGGTCCTGGGCGATCTGCCGGAACTCGGTCCAGGTCCAGGGGTTCGCCGGGGTGGGGACGCGGACGCCGGAGGATTCCAGGATCTTGCGGTTGGCGATGAGGACGCGGGGTTCCTGGAGGAACGGCACGCCGTAGACGCCCTCGCCGAAGGTGGTGGTCTCCCAGCTGCGGGCGGGGATGTCGGCGCGCAGCCGTTCGGGCAGCAGCGGGCGGAGGTCGGCGAGGTGGCCGCCGTAGGCGAAGTCGGCCAGGTCGTCGGAGGCGTCGTGGATGATGTCGGGCGCCTCGCCGCCTTCGAAGGAGGTGAGGAGCTGGTCGTGGACGGAGTCCCAGCTGCCCTGGACGTACTCGACCTGGATGCCGGGGTGGGCGGCGTTCCACTCCTTCACCAGTTGCCGGTTGGCGTCGACGGACTCCTTCTGCCAGGCGAGGGACTGGAAGCGGAGCCGTACGACGCCGTCGTCGGGGCCGTCGTCGGGCGCGGTGCAGCCGGTCAGGAGCAGGGTGAGGAGGGCGATCGTGGCGAGGATCCGTCTCATGACTTCACCGCCCCGGCGAGCGTCCCGCCCGTGATCCGTCTCTGGAGGATGCCGAAGACGACGAGGGACGGCAGGGTCGCGAGGAAGGCCGCGGCGGCCAGCGGGCCGAGGTCGGCGACGCCCTCGGCGCCGAGGAAGTGGGTGAGGACGACCGGCAGGGTCTGCTTCTCGGGGGTCTTGAGCAGGACGAGCGCGAAGAAGAACTCGTTCCAGGCGGTGACGAAGGCGAAGAGCGCGGTGGCGACGACGCCGGGGGCGAGCAGCGGGACGGTGACCGAGACGAGGGTACGGATCCGGCCGGCGCCGTCGACGGCCGCGGCCTCCTCCAACTCGGCCGGGACGGCCCTGACGTACCCCATGAGCATCCAGAGGGCGAAGGGCAGCGACCAGACCACGTAGACCAGGACGAGGCCGGCGACGCTGTTGATCAGGTGCAGGTTCTTGAGGATGAGGAAGAGCGGGATGATCACGAGGACGAAGGGGAACGCCTGGCTGATCACCACCCAGCCGGTGGCGGCCGTGGTGAGCCGGCCCCGGTGGCGGGCCGTCACATAGGCGAGCGGGGTCGCGACCGCCACCGCGATCACGGCGGCGGAGACGGCCGCGAGCAGGCTGTTCGCGGCGGCCCTGAGCAGGGGCTGCTCGTCGAAGGCCTGCCGGAAGTTGTCGAGGGTGGGGTCCTTCGGGATCCAGGTGGGGTGGAGCGAGGCCAGTTCGGGTGCGGGCTTGAAGGCGGTGGAGACCAGCCAGAGGAAGGGGAGGGCGAGGAAGACCAGGTACGCGAGGAGGGCCAGGTACTGGCCCGCCCGCGCGGGCCCGCTCGTCCGGAGGGCGCTCACCGGTCCTGGTCCCCTTTCAGGCGGCGTACGAGAGAGAGGGCGATGAGCACCGAGACGGCGGCGACCATCACGCAGCCCATCGCGGCGGCATAGCCGAACTGCCCGTACCGGAAGGCCTCTTCGTAGGCGAAGAGCATGGGGAGCCGGGTGCGGCCGCCCGGTCCGCCGTTGGTCAGGACGTAGACCAGGGCGAAGGAGTTGAAGTTCCAGATGAGGTTGAGGGCGGTGATGGCGAGGGCCACCGGCCGGAGCGCGGGCCAGGTGACGGCGCGGAAGCGGCGCCAGGCGCCGGCGCCGTCGAGGGCGGCGGCCTCGTGGAGTTCGCGCGGGGTGTTCTGGAGTCCGGCGAGCAGGGCGACGGTGGTCTGCGGCATCCCGGCCCAGACACCGACGACGATGACGGCCGGCAGGGCGGTCGCGAGCCCGGAGAGCCAGTCGTGGCCCTCGCCGAGGCCCAGGTTCCGGAGGGTCTCGTTGAGGATGCCGGCGTCGGGGTTGTAGACGAGCCGCCACATGATGCCGACGACGACCTCCGGCATCGCCCAGGGGACGATCGCGAGCGCGCGGGCCAGCCAGCGGAAGCGGAGGTTCTGGTCGAGCAGCAGGGCGAGGCCGAGGGCGAGCAGGAACTGGGGGATCGTCACCCCGACGGCCCAGACCGCGCCGATGCGGAACGACTCCCAGAAGAGGGTGTCGTGCAGCAGGTCCTGGAGGTTGAGGGTGCCGACCCAGCGGGTGGCCTGGGTGCGGCCGGACTGGGCGTCGGTGAAGGCGAGCGCGATGCCGTAGAGGAGCGGGCCGACGCTGAGGACGAGGATCGGCAGGAGCGCCGGGAGCACCAGGAACCAGGCGCCGAGGTCGGGGCCGCGCGGCCGGGCCCCGGGGGCGGCGCGCGGGGTGCGCGCGCGGCCGGGCCGCTCGGCCGTGGTCACCGAGCTCATCGAGGGACCCCCGACCGCTTCGTCGCGGTCACCACGCTCATCGAGGGACCCCCGGCCGCTTCGTCGCGGTCACCGAGCTCACGATCCGACCCCCGTCCACACCGCTGCTGCCGCTGTCCGGAATCCCGCCATGGTGCTGACGGCCCGTCGGCCCGTCAAGGCGACGGGCGCGGTGAGCTGCGGGGATGGGAGACTTTGGCGCAAAGACACGGGTAAGGGAGAGGTCGATGGACGAGGCGCGGGCACGGGAGATCCTGGCCGGGGCGGGACTGCCGGTCGCGGGCGCGCGGCTGCTCACCCTGGGCGAGAACGCGGTCTTCACGGTGGGCGATCTGGTGGTGAAGGTCGGCCGGGACGCGGAGCTGTTCGAGCGGGCCGAGCGGGAGCTCGCCCTGGCGTCCTGGCTGGAATCGGCCGGGGTCCCGGCGGTCCGGGCCGCCGAGGAGAAGCCGCGCCTGGTGGACGGGCATCCGGTCACCGTCTGGCACCGGCTGCCCGACGCGGTCCGGCCGACCGAGCCCCGCGATCTGGCCCCGCTGCTCCGGGCGGTGCACGCGCTGCCCGAGCCGGCCGGCTTCGCCCTCCCGCGCCGTGAGCTGCTCGGCGGGGTCGAGCGGTGGCTGCGGCTCGCGGGGGACGCGATCGACCCGGCGGACGCGGCGTTCCTGCGGGAGCGGCGCGATTCCTTCGCCCCGGCGGCGGCCGCGCTCACCCCGCATCTGACCCCGGGCCCGATCCACGGCGACGCCCTCCCCCGGAACGTCCACGTCGGCCCGGACGGCCCGGTCCTGGTGGACCTGGAGACCTTCTCCTCGGACCTGCGCGAGCACGACCTGGTGGTCCTCGCGCTCTCCCGGGACCGGTACGGCCTGGACCCGGCGGCGTACGAGGCCTTCACCGAGGCGTACGGCTGGGACGTCCGGGAGTGGGAGGGGTGCGCGGTGCTGCGCGGGGCGCGGGAGACCGCGAGCTGCGCGTGGGTGGCGCAGCACGCCCCCACGAACCCGAAGGCGCTCGCCGAGTTCGAGCGGCGGGTGGCCTCGCTGCGGGACGGTGACCCCGAGGTGCGCTGGTACCCCTTCTGACATCATGGTTCCCGTCGAACCGGCAGGTAACGAACGGGGTGTTGAGATGCGTGTCGAACTGTCCGAGGTGACCCTCGACGTCGAAATCAGCGGGGAGGGACCGGCCGTACTGCTCGTGCACGGCTTCCCCGACAGCCACCACCTGTGGCGGCACCAGGTCGCGGCGCTGAACGCGGCCGGTTTCCGGACGGTCGCCCCCACCCTGCGGGGCTTCGGCGCCTCCGACCGTCCCGAGGGCGGTCCCGAGGCGTACCACCCCGCCAAGCACGTGGGCGATCTGCTGGAGCTGCTCGCCCACCTGGGGATCGACCGGTTCCATGTGGTCGGTCACGACTGGGGCTCGGGCGTGGCGCAGGGCCTCGCGGGGTTCGTGCCGGACCGGGTGATGAGCGCGACGCTCATGTCGGTGGGCAACATCGCGGCGATCCTCGGCGCCGGGTGGGAGCAGCGGCAGCGCCTGTGGCACGTGACGATGTTCCAGCACGAGGGGCTCGCGGAGGAGTGGCTCTCCCGTGACGACTTCGCGAACCTGCGCGACATGCTCGGCGAGCACCCCGACCGGGAGGAGGTCGTGGAGCGGCTGCGCGCCCCGGGCGCGCTGACCGCCTCTCTGGCCATCTACCGGGCGGGCCTGCCGGTCGAGGTCCAGCTGTCCGCGCCGGCGGTCCTCCCGCCGCTGTCCGTTCCCGTCATGGGCGTCTGGTCGACCGGTGACCGCTTCCTGACCGAGCGGCAGATGACCGGCACCGGCGAGCACGTCGCGGGCCCGTGGCGCTACGAGCGCGTGGAGGACGCGGGGCACTGGATCCCGCTCGACCGGCCGGAGAAGGTGAACGAGCTGCTGCTCTCCTTCCTGAAGGAGAACTCCTAGCCGGCCACCGCGACCGCCGACCGCAGGGGCCACGCGGGGTCGACGACCGCCTCCGCGTCGCCCTTGCGGCGCAGGAAGTCCTGGAAGTTCTCGGCCCAGGCGCGGTACCACCCGATCTGGCGCTCGTGCAGCTCGGCCGGGTCGAGGGCGGCGACCTGGGGGTGCCGCTCGGCTATCGCGACGGCGACCCGGACGGCGGCGAGCGCGTCGGCGGCGGCCTCGTGGGCGGCTTCGAGGACCACGCCGTACTCCCCGCAGACCGCCCCCAGGGTCCGCTTGCCGCGCCGGTAGCGGTCGACGGCCCGGTCGATGGTGTACGGGTCGACGACCGGACCGATGGCGGTCCCGCCGAGCCGCTCCTCGAGGGAGGGGAGCCCGTGGCGGCGCAGTTCGGCGGCGAGGAGCGTGAGGTCGAAGGAGGCGTTGTACGCGACGACCGGGACGCCGTCCTCCCAGTACGCGGCGAGGGTCCTCGCGATCTCGTCGGCGACCTCGCGGGCCGGCCGGCCCTCGGCGGCCGCGCGCTCGTTGCTGATGCCGTGGATCCCGGAGGCCTCCTCCGGGATGGGGACGCCCGGGTCGGCGAGCCAGTCCCGCCGCTGCCCGACCCGCCCCCCGCCGTCGACCTCGACGATCGAGGCCGTGACGATACGGGCCTCCAGCGGTTCGGTGCCGGTCGTCTCCAGGTCGAAGCCGACCAGCGTGTCGCCGTGCCAAGCCATCGGGTCCTCCTTACGTGATCTCCCCCGTGGTGTGACCACCCTCGCACGCACCACTGACAACGCCTCCGACCGACCCCCGCCGGCACGCGCCCCCGAGGTCAGGAGACGGGCCGGGAGTCGAGCCAGACCGACTCGAATTCTTCCCGGTACGTCTCGAAGAGTCCGTGATCCCCGTCACGGGACGGCTGCCCGTGCCGGACGACGTTCCGCCCGCCGCCGCGCAGGACGAGGACGGGGGCCTCCATGCCCCGGGCCCGGCGCAGGTAGGACTGGACGACGCCGACGCCGTCCGGCCCGTCGCCGTCCACCAGGTAGGCGGTGAAGCGGGGGGTCTCGTCGAAGACGTGGATCTGGAAGGCGCCCGGGTCGCGGAGCTTCGAGCGGACCCGGCGCATGTGCAGGATGTTCATCTCGACCGAACGGCTCAGCTCGCCCTTCTTCAGGCCGAGCTCGCGCTCGCGGCGCTTGACGGCGCTGCTCGCGGGGTTGAGGAAGAGGAGCCGGGTCCGGCAGCCGGACTCGGCGAGCCGGACCATGCGGCGGCCGGAGAAGTTCTGCACGAGCAGGTTCAGGCCTATGCCGGTGGCGTCGAGGCGGCGGGCCCCGCCGAAGAGGTCCTCGGCGGGCAGCTGCCGCTGGAGCCGGACCCGGTCGGGGTGGACGGAGACGACGTCCGCGTACCGGTCGCCGACGAGGTCCTCGACCGCGTCCACGGGCAGCCGGTCGGCGGACGGGACCCCGGCCCCGCCGCCGAGGATCTCCAGGATGCGGGCGGAGGCCCGCTCGGACTGGGCGAGGACGGTCAGCGAGAGCGCCCGGTTGCGGGAGACCACGTTGCGCGTGACCTCCAGCTCGTCGAGGGCGAGCTCGACCTCGCGCCGGTCGTCGAAGTAGGGCTCGAAGCAGGGCCAGTGCTGCACCATCAGCTCGCGCAGCTGGGGCAGCGTGAGGAAGCTCAGCACGTTGTCGTCGGCCGGGTCGAGGAGGTAGCCCTTGCGCCGGGAGACCTCGCGGACGGCGACCGCCCGCTGGACCCACTCCTGGCCGGCCGGTCCGGCCGCGGCCACCACCCACTCCTCGCCGTGCACCGGTTCGTACACGGGTCGCAGGACGGCGGCGACCACGGCCCGCAGGCGCTGTTCGACGAGATTCAGCCAGATGTAGGCGCGACCGGCGCGCTGGGCCCGGGTGCGGACCTCGCTCCAGGCCTCGGCGCCCCAGTCGAGCTCCGCCCCGATCTCCACCGGCCGGCCGACCGCGACCGTGCCGGGCGGCACGACCGCGCCCGGCGGCAGGCCCCCACCCGGCGGTACGGCCGAACCCGGCGGCGCGACCGCTCCGGGCGACGCCTCTGCCGGGTCGGCCGGGCCCCCCTCGTGACCCGCGTCACCTGGGGGCAGCTCCAGACCTCCCGAGCTCACCCGCGCACCGCCTTCTGCTCCCGGACACCCGTTCCGGCGGACAGGATGACCATGTGACAACGATCAAGGAAGGGTACTCCGCGAGCGGGAGGCGGTGCAGCAGGATCGTCAGGCTGCTTCCTCAACTCCCCAGATCGGGCTGCCCGTTCTGGGAGGCGAGATCGGCCGGAGTGAGCGGATTCATAGCGGTTACGTCCCTGGGCACGAGCTGGAAGCCCTGCCAGTGGACCGGCATCGGCTGCTGGTCCTCGTCCCGGGCGATGTGGTGGAACCCGATGTTGACCCACACGGACGGCTGAGTCAGGGTCTCGCCGTTGACCCACCTGTCGACGCTGTCACCGGCGCCGGCCGCGCAGTCGCCGATGTTGTTGCTCGCGAACTTCTCGCAGGCGCGGGCCTGGGTGAAGTAGACGTCGTGCTTGGTGAAGCCGCGGCCCGCGTGGGTGTCGGTGTGGCCGGGCACGATCTCGTACGAGCGGGCGTGGCCGTCGGCGTTCTTGCCGGTGCCGCTGACCACCCGCCACCAGCGCATGTTCTTCGCGTCGCCGGCGAGTTCCTTGGTGACGACGGTCTTCTTCGTCTTCACGGTGGGTCCGCCGCCGCCGGTGGGCGCGGTGACGGTGGAGTCGAACTGCTCGATCCGGTCCTTGGTGGAGCCGTCCAGGCCGAAGTCGAGCTTCCAGAAGACGTTGTGGGCGTGGCTGGTGGCGTAGCCGCGGGCGCCCTTGCCGAGGGGCCAGCCGCGTCCGTCGGTGGCGTTGTAGTCGACGGGCGAGAGGCTGCCGGTGGCCCCGACGTTGGCGCCGATGGTGCCGTCGGCGGTGAAGCGCCACTCGGTGATGTACTCGTACCAGCCGACCTTGTTGACGGTGTAGACGAGCAGGTCCTTGGCCTGTGCCGCCCAGACCCTGGAGCCGTTGTCGCTGGCCATGCGGTACGCGTGCCCGCGCGCCCGCGTGGTGGTGCACAGGCCCTTGACGTCGCCGACCTCGGGCACCTTGACGGTGGTGAGGGTGCCGCCGGGACACTCGGCCGGCTTGAGGTTCTGCAGGCCCCAGCCGAAGCCGGCGCCGGTGAGGTCGTCGTACTCGGCGCCGCCGTCGTCGTACGGCACGTGGATCTGGGCGAGGCGGGCGCTGTTGAGGACCTTGATGGGGGCGGCGGCGCCGGGCGGCTGGTAGGTGACCCTGTCGAGCGTGAGCCCGGCGTCGGTGTCGTAGCGCCAGCACATGCGCCAGGTGGTGCCGCCGTCGAGCTTCTGCGTGATGCGGTACGCGGCCGAGCAGTCGGGCGTGGCGGGCGATGCCGCACGCACCGGGGCCGTGGCGGCGGTGGCGCCGGTCGCGGGCCCGGCGGCGGCCGCGGCGGTACCGAGCAGCACGGCGGCTGTCAGGACGGCGCCCCGCTTGCGGGTGCGCGGGTTCGTCCGGTGGGACTTGGACATGGGGACGTACTCCCTCGTACGTGTCGTGAAGGCTGTGGAGAGGCCGCGGCGGTGGTCAGCCGACGCGGGTGACGGTCCTCGCGGAGAGGTCGACGATCAGGTTCCGGGTGTCGATCCAGGCCCCGTTGAGGACCTTGGTGACGAGCCGGACGCACCGGTGCTCGCCGCAGCGGGCGAGCTGCGCGGGCACATGGGACTCGCGGTAGGTGCGGTAGACGTCGCCGTTGAACCACAGCTGTCCGGTGGAGGTGAGCTCCTTGCCGGTGGCGTCCTTGTAGTCCTCCTTGACGCCCTTGCCGAGCGGGCTCGCGAGGATCAGTTCCAGGGCCTTCCGCAGCTCCTCCGGGTGGGCGGAGGGCTGGACCCCGTGCTGCGCGCCGGACTTCTCGACCTTGCCGGTGTCGAGGTTGACGGTCTTCGTGATGAGCTCGTCCCGCCCGTAGTCGTAGAGGCGGACCTCGGCGCGGCGGGACGGGTCGCCCGGGACGGGGTCGGCGAGCCGGGTGCCGAGGCGTTGCGGCCCCCGGCCGCCGGTGACGTCCTGCTGGGCGGAGGCGGCGGGCGGGGTCAGCGCCAGCGACTCGGCCCGTGCGAGCTCGTCGTCGGTGAGCGGGTCGCTGCCGACGCCCTTCTTCCCCTCGGCCGCGGGCGGGACCACGGTGGCGGGCGGCGGCGCGGTGCCCGGTGCCTGCGCACCCGTCTCCCCCTGCTGGGCGGCGCCGCCCGAGCCGCCCCCCGCCGTCGCGGCGGCCGCTCCGGCGGTTCCGACCGGTCCCGCGGCCCCGTTCGCTCCCGCCTGGCCCGGCAGGCTGATCGCGACGGCGACGGCGGTTCCCGTCACCGCCATGGCCGCTCCGGCCACCACCTTCCCCAGGTGGCGGCGCGCTATTTCGTACACACTTCCCCCTCTTTCCCCCTCTTGGTCTGCGGTCACCCGGTAGGACGGGGCGAAGTCCTAGGAGGTTGCCCCTCTTTCGGGCAGGATCTGGCCGAAGAAGAGCTATAAAACCCGGACAGAAGAGGAAGAGTCGTATCCATGCAGGTCTGGCCGGGACAGGCGTACCCCCTGGGCGCCACCTATGACGGAGCAGGAACCAACTTCGCGGTCTTCTCGGAGGCCGCCCACAGGATCGAGCTGTGTCTGCTGCACGACGACGGCTCGGAGACGGCGGTGGAGCTGCGCGAGACCGACGCGTTCGTGCGGCACGCCTATCTGCCGGGCGTGATGCCCGGTCAGCGGTACGGGTTCCGGGTGCACGGCCCGTACGCGCCGGAGCGCGGGCTGCGCTGCAACGCGGCGAAGCTGCTGCTCGACCCGTACGCGCGCGCGGTGTCGGGGCGGATCAAGTGGGGCGAGGCGGTGTACGGGTACCCCTTCGGGCGGCCCGACGCGCGCAACGACCTCGACTCGGGCCCGCACACGATGACCTCGGTCGTGGTCAACCCGTACTTCGACTGGGGCGACGACCGGCGCCCGCGCACCGAGTACCACCACACGGTGATCTACGAGGCCCATGTGAAGGGCCTGACGATGCTGCACCCGGACCTTCCGGAGGAGCTGCGCGGGACGTACGCGGGGCTCGCGCACCCGTCGGTCATCGGCCACCTGAAGGAACTGGGCGTCACCGCGCTCGAACTGATGCCCGTTCACCAGTTCGTGAACGACCACCGTCTGGTGGACGCGGGGCTCGCCAACTACTGGGGCTACAACACGATCGGCTTCTTCGCCCCGCACAACGCCTACGCGTCCTGGGGCGACCGGGGCCAGCAGGTCCTGGAGTTCAAGTCGGCGGTCCGGGCGCTGCACCAGGCGGGCATCGAGGTCATCCTCGACGTGGTCTACAACCACACCGCCGAGGGCAACCACCTGGGCCCGACGCTCTCCTTCCGGGGCCTGGACAACCCCTCGTACTACCGGCTCTCGAACGACCGCCGGTACTACACGGACACGACCGGCACCGGGAACTCGCTGCTCATGCGCTCCCCGCACGTGCTCCAGCTGATCATGGACTCGCTGCGGTACTGGGTGACCGAGATGCACGTGGACGGTTTCCGCTTCGACCTGGCGGCCACCCTGGCCCGCCAGTTCCACGAGGTGGACCGGCTGTCCTCGTTCTTCGACCTGGTGCAGCAGGACCCGGTGGTGAGCCAGGTGAAGCTGATCGCCGAGCCGTGGGACGTGGGCGAGGGCGGCTACCAGGTGGGGAACTTCCCGCCGCTGTGGACCGAGTGGAACGGCAAGTACCGGGACTGCGTGCGGGACCTGTGGCGGGGCGAGCCGCGCACGCTCGCCGAGTTCGCCTCCCGGCTGACCGGCTCCTCCGATCTGTACCAGGACGACGGGCGCCGGCCGCTCGCCTCGGTCAACTTCGTGACCTGCCACGACGGCTTCACCCTGCGCGACCTCGTCTCGTACAACGACAAGCACAACGAGGCGAACGGCGAGGGCAACCGGGACGGCGAGAGCTACAACCGCTCCTGGAACTGCGGGGTCGAGGGCGAGACCGAGGACGTCGGGATCGTCGAGCTGCGCGCCCGCCAGATGCGCAACTTCCTCGCCACGCTGATGCTCTCGCAGGGCGTGCCGATGCTCAGCCACGGCGACGAGTTCGGGCGGACGCAGGGCGGCAACAACAACGCGTACTGCCAGGACAACGAGGTGTCCTGGGTGCGGTGGCCGAAGGAGAACAGCGAGGCGGAGGGCACGCTGCTCCGCTTCACGCGGGCGATGGTCCGGCTGCGCCGTGACCATCCGGTCTTCCGGCGCCGCCGCTTCTTCCACGGCCGGCCGGTGGAGGGCACCCACGACGAGCTGACGGACATCGCCTGGTTCACGCCGGAGGGCGAGGAGATGACCTCCCGGGACTGGCAGGCGGCGCACGCCCAGGCGCTGACCGTCTTCCTCAACGGCAACGCCATCTCGGAGCCGGGCACGCAGGGCGAGCGGATCGCCGACGACTCCTTCCTGCTGATGTTCAACGCCTCGTCGAAGGAGCTGGAGTTCGCGGTCCCGGACAGCCACGGGCGCTGCTGGCGGATGGTGGTGGACACCTCGGACCCGGAGGGCATGCCGCCGCAGGAGGGTCCGGAGCTGGCGGCCGGCGAGCGGGTGACGCTCGCGCCGCTCAGCCTGACCGTTCTGCGCCGGCCGGCCTGAGCACGCGTACGGGGGTCTTGACCCGTACCGACCAGGAGAGGACCGCGCAGGCCACGGCCGCCCCCACCGCCACCGCGAAGGCGGCGGGGGCGCCCTCGCCCTCGGCGAGCCGGCCGGAGACGGCGAGGGCGAGGGCCTGACCGCCCACGATCCCGCTGGTGAGGAAGGCCATCGACTCGGCGAGCCGGGTGGCCGGCACGGTCCGCTCGGTGAGCCCGAAGACGGTGATCAGGTGCGGGGCGTAGGCGGCGCCGAGGACGACGACGACCGCGTACAGCGCGCCCAGGGAGCCGACGAACAGCAGCGGTACGGAGAGGACGACAAGCCCGGCGGTCGCGGCCCGCCAGCGGGTGGTGAGCCCGATCCGGGCGGGCACGGCGGCCATGGAGAGGCCGACGGCGGCGCTCATGACGCCCATGGCGGCGTAGACGAGCCCGGCCTGGGCGGGGACGCCGAGCTCCTCGGTGAGGGCGGTGATCCCGGCCTGCGAGGCGCCGAACATGGCGCCCTGGAGGACCATCGTGACGCGCAGGGCGTACGCGGATCCCGGCAGCCTCGTCCGTTCGGCGGCACTCGTACGGGTGGAAGCGGCGCCCTCGCCGGTGGCCGCCGCCGGCGCTTCGGGGGTGGTCGCCCGGGCCGTCGGGTGGAGCGCGAAGGCCGTGCCGCAGACGGCGAGCAGCAGCGCCGCCAGGAGGAGCGCGGCGGCCGGGTGGGCGAGGGCTGCGGCGAGGCCGACGAGGGCCGGGCCGAGGACGAAGGAGACCTCGTCGAGGGTGCCCTCGAAGGAGAGCACCGCGCCGACGAGCCGGTCGTCCGCGCCCGACCGGCGGGCGAGGGCCACGGAGCGGGTCCTGGCGAGCGGCCCGACCTGCGGGACGGTGGCCCCGGCGAGCGCCCCGAGCGCCATGAGCGGGCCGGTCGGGGCGTCGGCGAGGGCGGCGAGGACCAGGGCGGTGACGGCGACCGCGTTGGCGAGGGAGGCCGCGAGGACGACGCCGCGCTGGCCGTGCCGGTCGGCGAACCGGCCGATGACGGGCCCGGCGACGGTCTGTCCGGCGGCGAGCGCGCCGCCCGTGAGGCCGGCGGTGGCGAGCGAACCGCTCGTCTCGGCGACCAGGAGCAGGCTGCCGAGCTGGCACATGGCGGTGGGCAGCCGGCCGAGGAACGAGACGACCGGCAGGGCCGGTCCGAGCAGGGACAGCGTGTCGCGGTACATCCGGAGCATCACGCGAACGTAACGCGATGCACTCGAACGGGTGCATGGGGCGATGACACAGAAGCCCTCCGACGGGGTACGTACGTTCGCATGACGCCCATTCCACCCACCGCGACCTACCGGCTGCAGCTCCAGCCGGAGTTCCCCTTCGCGGCCGCCGAGCGCGCCGTGCCGTATCTGGCCGGCCTCGGGGTCTCGCACCTGCACCTCTCCCCGGTCCTGGAGGCGGTGCCCGGCTCGGCCCACGGCTACGACGTCACCGACCACCGGTCCGTACGGGCCGAACTGGGCGGCGAGGAGGGGCTGCGGGCGCTGGCGGCGACCGCGCGGGCGCACGGTCTCGGGCTCGTCGTGGACCTGGTGCCCAACCACATGGCGGCCTCCCCGCGCCACAACCACGCGCTGCGCGCCGTGCTCCGCGACGGCCCGGACTCGCCGTACGCCCGCTGGTTCGACATCGACTGGCGGGCCGGGGACGGCCGGGTGCTGCTGCCGGTGCTGCCCGCGCGGCTCCCGGAGGTACGGGACCGGTTCCGGGTCGCGGGCGGCTCCCTGCACCTGGACGGCCAGGAGTTCCCGCTCCGCCCCGGCACCGAGGGGCTTCCCCTTGACGAGCTGCTCGACGCCCAGTGGTACCGGCTCGGCTGGTGGCGGCTCGCCCGCACCGAGCTCGGCTACCGCCGCTTCTTCACCGTCTCGGAGCTCATCGGGGTGCGGGTGGAGGACCCCGAGGTGTTCGCGGCGAGCCACGCGAAGATCGTGGAACTGGTCGCGGACGGGGTGATCGAGGGGCTGCGCATCGACCACCCGGACGGACTGGCCGATCCGCAGGGCTACTTGGAGGAGCTGGCGGCGGCGACCGGCGGGCGCTGCTGGACGGTCGTCGAGAAGATCCTCACGGGCGCGGAGGCGCTGCCCGCCGCCTGGCCGGTCGCGGGCACCACCGGGTACGACGCCCTTCGACAGCTCGACGGGGTGTTCACCGACCCGATCGGCGCCGACGAACTCGCCGACTTCTACCGGGAGTTCGTCGGGAAGGCCGGGGACAGGGGCGGCCGCTGGGAGGCGACCGAGCGGCGCGCCGCGTACGAGGTGGTCACCCATGACCTGGCCGCCGAGACGGCCGCGCTGACCCGGATCGCCGGCCGGATCTGCGCCGCCGACCCCGCGCTCCGGGACCACGCGCCCTGGGCACTGCGCACCGCGGTCCGGGAGCTCCTCGTCCGCGTCCCCGTCTACCGCCCCTACCGGACCGGCGGCGAGGAGGTGCTGACCCCGGAGGCGGCGCGCGGCGCGAAGGCGGCGTTCGCGGTGCCGGAGGAGGCGACGGCGGTCGACCTCGTACGGGACCTGGCGCTCGGGGCGCGGGGGGACGGACCGGAACACCGGGCGTTCCGGGCGCGGTTCGCGCAGACCTCGTCCGCGCTGCGGGCCAAGTCCGTGGAGGACACCGCCTTCTACCGGTACACGCCGCTGCTCTCGGCGAACGAGGTCGGCGGGGACGCGGGGCGTCCGGCGGTGCCGGTGGAGGAGTTCCACGCGTACTGCGAGCGGATCGCCCGGGACTGGCCGGCCACCGGCACGGTCCTCTCCACGCACGACACCAAGCGCAGCGCGGACGTCCGGGCCGGGATCGCGGTGCTCTCCCAGTGCCCCGAGGTGTGGGCGGAGCTCCTCGCGGAGGTCGCCGGGGTGCCCGCGCCCGACGCACACGTGGCGTGGACGGCCTGGCAGACGGCCTTCGGCTTCGGCGCCCCGGACCCGGACCGGCTGGTTCCCGCGATCCTCAAGTCCGTACGGGAGGCGGGGCTGCGGACCAGCTGGACCGAGCCGGACGAGGAGTACGAGCGGGCGGTGGCCGAGTTCGCAGCGGCCGGGCCCGGCCGGATCCCGCTCCGCGCGGCCTCGGAGGCGGCCTTCGCCCTGGAGCCGCACATCCGGGCGCACGCGCTCGGCGCCGCGCTCGCACAGCTGACGATGCCGGGGGTGCCGGAGCTGTACCAGAACACGGAGCGGGAGTACCGGGCGCTCGTCGACCCGGACAACCGGGCGCCGTTCACGGTCGGCCCGGAGGACGAGCGGACCGCCCTGGTCCGGGCGGCGCTGCGGCTGCGGCGGGCGCACCCGGAGGCCTTCGGGCCGGGCGGCACGTACGTCCCGCTGAGGGCGGAGGGCCCGGCGGCCGCGCACTGTCTGGCCTTCGCCCGCTCCGGCCGGGTGCTCACGGCCGTGACCCGGCTCTCCCTGCGGCTCGCGCAGGCGGGCGGCTGGCAGGACACCGAGCTGGTGCTGCCCGAGGGGCGCTGGACCGACGCGCTCGACGGCGTACGGGAGTTCACGGGAGGGCCGGCGACGGAGGTCAAGCTGGCGGAGCTGTTCGAGGAGCGGCCGGTGGCACTTCTGACCCGGATGGAGTGAACCGCGAAGCCCGGGCGGGATGAAGCTTGATGCCACGGCCATGACAAGCTGACGATCATGACGAAAGATCAGACCGGGCGGGTCATCGGTGCCGCGTTCGGACTCGTGTTCATCCAGGCCAACGCGGCCGCCCTGCCGACGGCGGTCGCCGCTCCGCTGCGCCTGCTGTCCCTCGCCGCGTTCCTCTGGGTGGCCGTCTTCGGACGGCGCGGCGGCCAGGCCGGCCAGGCATCGTCGGCCGCACCGGGTGAATCCGGCACCCGATTCGGCCGGCGCTACTGGTACGTGGCGGCGGCCGAGGCCGCCGGGCTCGCTGCCGGGCTCTTCGTGATCGCCCGAGTGCTGCACGCCCCGGAGGCGTCCGTGGGCTGGATCGCCTTCGTCGTCGGCGTGCACTTCTTTGGCCTCGCGGTCGCCTGGCGCAGGCCCGCGCTCCATGTGCTGGGGGCGTCGATCGCGGCCTGCGGCGCGGCGGGCCTGGTCCTGGCGGCGTTCGACGCCCCGGCCGTCGCGATCAGGACCGTCGCCGGAGTGCTCCCCGGCGCCCTCCTGCTCGCCTCGGTGCTGCGGCCGGGGCGTACGACCCCGGCCGCAGCGGCGTCCGAGGTCAGGAGCGGGACGCCCGCGTGATCACGCACTCGGTGTACTCGGAGGCGTCGCCGGTTCCGGGGTACCGAGCGGACACGTCGACGCTCTTGGAGGCGCCGGCGGTGACCGCGGCGGCGGTCGTCGTCGCGGTCACCGGGACGACGCCGGAGCCCGTCTCGCCGGTGAACTTCATCGTGAAGCTGTAGTCGTAGTCGAACGTGTTGTCGTTCTCCACGGTGATCCGGGCGACCAGGTTCTTGGTCGCCGGGTCGTACTTGCACGAGTCGATGGTCAGGTCGCGGATGGCCTTGTCGGCGCTGCCGGTGCTGCCGGAGACGGAGCCGCCGGTGCTGCTGCCCGAGGTGCCGTCGTGGTTGCTGCCGCTGTGGCCGCCGGAGCTGTGGCCGCCGCCGCAGCTGCCGCCGTGCGAGCCGCGGGCACCGGTCAGGGCAACGACCGCGATGCCGAAGACGGCGATGGCGCGGACATGACGCATATTCATATGTGAATCCCCGTGAAAAGTGGTGGTTCGAGCGTCCGGTTGACGGGCGCACGTCACCCTAGCAGTGGTGGAGGGGGCCGCTCAGCCGCCCGGCCGGACGATGAGACTGCGGGGAGCGCGGGTGATGAGGCCCGTGGACCTGGGCCGGAAGCCGTCGGCGAGACGCAGCCGGGGCATCGCCGTGAACAGCGCGCGCAGGGCGTACTCCGCTTCGAGACCGGCGAGGAGGACCGCCGGACAGAAGCCGGGACCGTAGGTGAGCTGACCCGGGTCGTTGCGAAAGGGATCGAAACGGGCCGGGTCGCGGAAGCGTTCCGGGTCGCGCCCCGCCGAGCCGACGAGCAGCGCGACGGACGCGCCCGCCGGGACGATCCCGCCGCTCACCGGCACCTCGGCGGCGGTGCGGCGCACGGCGATCTGCACGGGCGGGTCACGGCGCAGCGACTCGGTCCAGGCGCGGGCGACGAGACCGGCGGGCGCGTCGCGGAGGGCGGCGACCTGGTCGGGGTCGTCCAGGACGTTGCCGAGGAAGGAGGCGAGCGCCTTCCCCCGTACGGCGATCTGGCCGCCGCACTCCCCCGCGAGCGCGCCCGCCGCCCGGCCCCGTACGAGCCGCATCATGTCGCGGTAGGGCACGCCGACGGCCGCGGCGACGGTGCCGGCGGGCAGCCAGTGGCAGAAGTCGGCGACCAGGTCGGCCTGGGGCCGCTCGGCGATCCGGCGGGCCAGGACGTAGGCCGTTCGTTCGGTGACCGCGCGCAGGGCCTCGACGTCGACGTCGACGTGGGCCCGCGCGCACGGCGGGTCGCCGGGCCGGTGCCCGTGCGTGAAGCGCTCGTCGGTGAGGGCGGCGGCCACGTCCGCGTACCGGCTGAGGACCCAGGCCCGCAGCAGCGGGTCGTACGTGAGCGGGAACTCCTCGCGCAGGGTCCGGTGGATCCCGTGCGGGTCGCGGGAGGCGCCGGGGTCGAGGGGGCTGGGCGCGACGGTCCGCCCGCCGGGCGGGACGGGCCCGGCGGCGGCCGGGTCGGC
>NZ_MWIG01000149.1:0-6950 GCF_002156145.1 Streptomyces sp. NRRL B-24572
GCGCGGAGAGGTGCGCGTACTGGCTGTAGCGGCCGTCGTCGTGGCGCAGCACGATCTGGTAGCCAGTACGCGCACCTCTCCGCGCTCACCGTCCGCGAGGGCCAGCGGGTGCACGCCGGTCAGCGCATCGCGCGCTCAGGATCGACCGGCAACAGCTCGGGACCGCACCTCCACTTCGAGGTTCGGACGGGTCCCGGGTACGGCTCCGACATCGACCCCCTGGCCTACCTCAGGGCGCGGGGAGTCTCCGTCTGACGCCGCGGACGAGCCCGATGACACCGACGGCGACTCCGGCGCGGTCGCCATGCGGTCGAGCGTGAGCTGGACGAGGCCGCCCGCGGCGACCGCGCCGCAGATCAGCGCGGCGACGGCGCCCGCCGCGCCGTAGCGGAAGCCCTCGCCGAACAGCGTCACTCCCACCGCCGCGGCGACCACCGGGTTGACCACCGTGACGGTGGCCAGCGGGGCGGCGAGCCCCGCACCCCGGTACGAGGCCTGCGAGAGCAGGAGGCCGGTCACCGCGAACACGGAGAGGACGAGCAGCCCCGTCCACTCGGCGAGCGGGGCCCGGGGCGTCCACTCCTCGGCCACCGACTTCGTGAGGACCGAGGCCATGCCGAAGGAGACGCCCGCCGCCGCGGCCAGCACGACGCTGCGCAGCACCGACCGGCCCACCAGGTGCGCGGCCGTGAACAGGAGCGCCACCGCGCCGAAGGCTGCTCCCGCGAGCAGCCACCGCTCCCCGTCGGTCAGGGGCCCGGCCTCGGTGCCGCTGGTGAGGCTGAGGAGCCCGGCGAGGCCCACCGTGGCCATGAGCGCGCCGCGCCAGGCCCGCCGCCCGGCCCTGCGGCCGACGAACAGGGCCGCCATGGGCAGCGCGAAGACGATCGTGAGGGCACCCAGCGGCTGGACCAGGCTGAGCGGCCCGTACGCCAGGGCGGCGACGTGCAGCGTCGCACCGACGCCGTTCAGTACGACGGACACCCACCAGGCCGGGCTGCGCAGCGGCGCGTAGCGCGGGCCCGCGGCGGAGGCCGCGACCCGCTCCTGCACGATCGCCGCGGCCGCGTAGGCGACCGCGGAGGCCAGGGCCAGGACGACGGACAGCACGAGTGGACTCATACCTTCCACGATCTCTCTTCCCGGCCGGTTCGCGCGTCGTACCAGGGGACGTCTTCGCGGATACCGCCGACGGAGTACGCGGCCCCCGCATACGACCCGGGATGTACACCCGTGCAGGTCGGAACGGGTGCAAAGCGACCTTTCCGGCAGGTCCGGGCGGCTCGGTGAGAGCGTGCGGAGAAGTTACGGTGGGGCCGGACGGCGACAGGATCCGCGGGGCAGGGGGCGTACGGAAATGGATCTCGGCGCGAGCGGCGACGGCGGATCGCCGGGCGGTTTCTTCGCCCTGCGGACCACCGCCCCGGCGACCGGCGGCGCGCACCGCCCGCTCTCCCGTCTGTACGCGGGGGAGGACGGCCCCCTCACCGCGCGCGTGGACCACGTCACCGCCCGGATCGGCGCCCCCGAGCGGCGCGTCGGCGCCTCCGTCGCCCACCTCGGGCTCGCCGCCCGGCTCTGGTCCACCGCTCTCGGCCCCGCCGCCGTCCACGGCCGCTTCCCCGCCCTCGACCCCACCGAGCTGTACTGGGACGGGACGCCGGCCGCGCCCGACGACCTGTGGTGGGCCGGCTCCGAGACCCGCCCCGGGACCGTGGAGGAGCTGCGCGCGGCCGTCCAGGAGGCCCATCTCGTCCCGCTCCACGCGGCGCTGCGCCGCGACGGGAACATCTCCCCGCGGCTCCTCTGGGGCAATGCCGGCTCCGCCCTCGCCGGCGCCCTGCGCGAGCTGATCCGCTGGGCGCGCGCCCACGGCCGTCCGGAGGCGGCCGAGCGGGCCGCCGCCCTCGTCTCCGGGCTCCTGGACCACCCGGACCTCGCCGGGACGGTCCGCGGCCCCCGGCTGCGCCGCACCAGCTGCTGCCTCTACTACCGGTGCCCGGGCGGCGGGCTGTGCGGCGACTGTGTCTTCGACCACGCTCCCCGAACGGGTTTGGAGGCGCGGCCCCCCGCTCCGTAAAGTTGGGTCTTTGAAAGCCCGCGAGGAAAGCCCGCGAGCGGCGACGACACGAGCGAACGAGGAACCCGAAGGCCATGACGGTGACCGAAGAAACCCAGGAATACGGGCCGGGTATCGACCCCGAGCGCCTGGCCGTCTGCCTGAGCGTCCTCGACGAGCTCGACAAGATCGACGTCGACCACCCGGACGCGATCACCGTCCGGCGCGCC
This sequence comes from Streptomyces sp. NRRL B-24572, assembly GCF_002156145.1. Taxonomy (NCBI): domain Bacteria; kingdom Bacillati; phylum Actinomycetota; class Actinomycetes; order Kitasatosporales; family Streptomycetaceae; genus Streptomyces; species Streptomyces sp. NRRL B-24572. The sequence continues at coordinate 2,290 of NZ_MWIG01000149.1, forward strand.
ACCGCCGGGATCTACCGGACCGTGAAGCAGCGCCGCCGCCAGGAGCGCCGGGCCGCGAAGACCGCGAACGACAAGGCGGTCACCGAGGCCACGGCCACCGGCTCCGCGCAGCGCATCGACGACGAGACCGAGGGCCTGCTGCCCACCTCCGTCACCGAGGAGGGGCGGATCGCGGGGATACTCCAGCGTCCGCGCTCCTGCTACGTCTGCAAGACGCGGTTCGTCGAGGTCGACTACTTCTACCACCAGCTCTGCCAGCCGTGCGCGGCGCTGAACCGGGCCAAGCGCGACGCCAGTGCCGACCTCAGCGGCAAGCGCGCGCTGCTCACCGGCGGCCGGGCCAAGATCGGCATGTACATCGCGCTGCGGCTGCTGCGCGACGGCGCCCACACCACCATCACCACCCGCTTCCCCAAGGACGCCATCCGCCGCTTCAAGGCGATGGAGGACTCCGCGGACTGGATGCACCGCCTGGAGGTCGTCGGCATCGACCTGCGCGACCCCGCCCAGGCCGTCGCGCTCGCCGACCAGATGACCGAGGCCGGCCCGCTCGACATCCTCATCAACAACGCGACCCAGACCGTGCGCCGGCTGCCCTCTGCGTACGCCGCCCTCGTCGAGGGCGAGAACGCCCCGCTGCCCGCCGGCGAGCTGCCCGCCCACCACGTCATCGGCGCGTTCAACTCGGGCGCGGTCGGCGAGCTCGTCGGCTCGTCCGAGCTTCCCGCCGGCGTGCGTGACCTGGAGGCCCAGCAGGTCGCCGACCTCGCGCTCGTCGCGGGCAACGCCACCATCGCCAAGCACCTCGACGGCACCGCCATCGACGCGGGCGGCCTCGTGCCGGACGTCGTCGAGACCAACACCTGGGTGCAGAGCATCGAGCAGATCTCCCCGGTGGAGCTCCTCGAGACCCAGCTGTGCAACTACACGGCGCCGTTCATCCTGATCAGCAAGTTGCGGCCGGTGATGGCCGAGGCGGCGAAGAAGGCGGCCAGCGGCCGTGCCTACGTCGTGAACGTCTCGGCGATGGAGGGCGTCTTCAGCCGCGGCTACAAGGGCGCGGGACACCCGAACACGAACGCCGCGAAGGCCGCGATGAACATGGTGACGCGGACCAGCGGCCAGGAGATGTTCGAGACCGACGGCATCCTCATGACCTCGGTCGACACCGGCTGGATCACCGACGAGCGTCCCCACTTCGACAAGCTGCGCCTCGCCGAGGCCGGTTTCCACGCCCCGCTGGACCTCGTCGACGGCGCGGCCCGCGTGTACGACCCCGTCGTGCGCGGTGAGGCGGGCGAGGACCTGTACGGCGTCTTCCTGAAGGACTACGCGCCCGCCAACTGGTAGACCCCGCCGTACCGCGTGTCCCGCGGTCCCGACAAGAGCGCCCCATCGGCCCGGTGGGGCGCTTTTTTCGGCTCCGTTCACTCGATCGCATCACACTTTGGAGCCCGGTAGAGCGCAGGCGTGCTCATTTGGTTAATCTGAGGCACACGGTCGGCCACCGAGGAGACACACCTTCCTCACGGCCTTCCCGGGACAGGCCTGCCACCAAGGCCGCGGTCCCGCCCAAAACGGCGCCACCGCGACCGGACCGGCACTTGTCCCATCCTTACGCGACACAAAGGAGTGCGCGGTGACACCCGAACTGACGAAGCAGGAACCGCGACCGGCCGAACGCACCGAGCGGCCCCGCCGCCACGGCGAACTGGGCAGCCTCGACGTGTGGGCCCACGCGGCCCCGATCCGGCTCGCGGGCTACGAGGAGGACCTCGCCGAGCCGCACATCCTGCCCGGCATCGACTGATCCTCTCGCTTCACCCCGGGTGCCCCCGGCCGTTCGCGGCCCGGGGGCACCGGTGCGTTCAGCGGGAGGTGCCGGTGGGTTCCCGCAGGCGGACCGGCGGCATGTACTCGCGCACCAGCGTCCGGTGCCACCAGGCACCGGTCTCCCGCAGCTCGCGCCAGGTCGTGTAGCGGTAGCGGTAGAGGCGGGCGCGGACGAGGGCCGGCGGCGCGTCCGGGAACGGGTTGTGGGCGAGCATCCGCAGGGTGTCCCGGTCGCCTTCGAGGAGCCGCTCGACGAAGGGCCCGAACCACTCGCGCGCGTACCCGGGGGAGAGCGCGGCGAACCACATCAGCCAGTCGAGCCGCAGGTGGTACGGGGCGAACTGGCGGGGCAGCCGACGCGGATCGCCCGGCTTGCCCTTGAAGCCGTACTCCCGCCACACCGCGTCCGGATGCGGCTCCGGGTCGTCGGTGCCCTCGATGACGATCTCGTCCCGGATCCGGCCGACGGTGCCGAAGGCGCCGTAGCTGTTGACCAGGTGGTACGGGTCGTACGAGCGGTTCATGGCCTGGTGCTTGGAGAGCAGGTTGCGCGTCGGGCGGTAGCTCCGCACCAGGACGAAGGCGGTGAACGCGACCACCACGACCACGTACCAGAGCGGCGGATCCGGCTGGGGGTGCTCGCCGACGACCGGGGAGGCGTCCACGGCGGAGAGCGCGAGCACGATCGTGAGCCAGTTCAGCCAGGCGAAGTTCCCGGAGAGCACCAGCCACAGCTGGGTCGCCACCATCAGACCGGCCGCCACCGTGGCCACCGGCTGCGGAGCGAAGATCAGGAACGGCACGAACAGCTGGACGAAGTGGTTGGCCGCGACCTCCACCCGGTGCAGCGGGCGGGGCAGATGGTGGAAGAACCAGCTCAGCGGGCCGGGCATCGGCTGGGTCTCGTGGTGGTGGTAGAGACAGGTCAGGTTCCGCCAGCAGGGATCACCGCGGATCTTGATGAGCCCGGCGCCGAACTCGACCCGGAAGAGCAGCCAGCGCAGCAGGAACAGCACGAGGACCGGTGGGCCGGTGTCGTCGTTGCCGAGGAGGACGGCGAGCATCCCGGTCTCCAGGAGCAGCGACTCCCAGCCGAAGGAGTACCAGGTCTGTCCCACGTTCACGATCGACAGGTACAGCCCCCAGAGCACCAGCCACAGGAGCATCGAGACCGGCAGCGGCACGGCGTCCCCGGCGCCCGCGACGAGCGCGAGCGCGAGGGCGGAGCCGGACCAGGAGACGGTCGCGAAGAGGCGGTCGGAGTAGCGCCAGTGGAAGAGCGAGGGGGTGTGGCGCGGGCGGGTCCTGCGCACGTACTCCGGTACGGGGAGCATGCCGTGCTCTCCGATCAGCGCCCGGAACTGGAAGGCCGCCGATAGGAACGCCACGCAGTACAGCCCGGCGAGGCCCCGCTGGAAGACGATCCGGCTCAGCCACTGGTCGGGTGCGGTGAACCACTCCATCACCACCAGTATCGGCCCGGGATCACGCCCTGACGAGGCGCGCGAGGGTCCGGCCGAGGAGGCGCGCGTACGCGTGCTGGAGCACCGGGATCAGCGGCCCGCCGAGCCGGGTGTACCAGGCGGCGGGCCTGCTGAAGGCGGTGACGGTGAAGCGGACCCTGCCGTCGGGGTCGAGCGTGACGACGAAGGACTCCTCGCCGCACTCCGGATGCCCGGTCAGGGTGCCGTAGGCGAAGCCGATGCGGTCCTCCTCGTACGCCGTCCAGATCACCTCGCACGGGACGCCGATCCGCAGCGGGCCGGCGCCCAGCGCCACCTCCAGGCGCGTCCCGGGTTCGGCGCGGTCGGCGTCGGCGCGGACGTGCGCCCCGGAGGCGCGGTGCATCCGCCAGGTGGTGACGGCCGCGCCGGCGGTCTCGAAGGCGGCCCTGCCGTGGCCGACGACCGCGCTGTGCCGCAGGTGGTGGTAGCGCTCGGGGAGCGCCTCCGGGGTGTGGGTGGCGCCGACCTCGCGGTAAGTGAGGGCCGGGCGGCGGTGGTCGGCACCGGAGAGGCTGCTCGTGAGACGGGTCATGCCGGAAGCTCCGTTCGGGGGAGAAGGGCCGGAGGGGTCCGGTCCGTGGCGAGGCGGCGCCGGGCGAGGAGCGCGCAGACGGCGAAGCCGAGGGCGTTGCCCAGGCCGTGCGTGGCGGCCATCCAGGTCAGGGAGAGGTGCGGAAGTCCGGTCGCCTCGCCGAGCGCCCAGCTGAGCGCGAGCAGCATGGTGGCGACGAGGACCAGGGCCGAGACGGCGAGGAGGCCCCGGGTGAGCGGGTCGGCGGCGAGCTCGCGGCGCTCCCGCAGAGTCAGCACGGAGACCGCGGCCATGCCGGCCGTCAGGACGACGGCCCCCGCGAGCTCGGCCCAGTCGTCGACGAAGTAGCCGAGCAGGACGAGCAGGGTGCCGGCCGGGACGCTGAGAGCGGCGAAGCGGGCGCCGGGTCCGTCGGAGGTACGGCTGACGAGCCCGGCGACCAGGGCGGCGGCGAAGCCCGCGAAGTGGAAGTGCGGCACGGTCAGCGCGAGGAGGTCCAGGTCGAAGCCGAACAACGGGTACGAGGCCCGCTCGGCGACGAACGCCAGGCCCGCGACGGAGGGTGCCGCCAGGGCGGTGAGGACGGCGATCTCGCTCGGTCGGAGCGAGCGGGTCAGCATCAGCCGGGCCGGGGCCTGGAGCGCGAGCGCCAGGGTGGCGAGGGCGTAGACGCCGGCGAGCGCGGTGGAGACCCCGGAGCGGGGCAGCCAGAGGGCCAGGGCTCCCGGGACGGCGAGCAGCGGCCAGGCGCGCCGGAGAGCGTCCCGTCCCGGCGGTCTGGGGCCTGGCCG
>NZ_MWIG01000015.1:0-3278 GCF_002156145.1 Streptomyces sp. NRRL B-24572
GGCCGGTCCTCGCGGACGACGGCCGCGGTCCTGGCGACCTGCCCGTGGCCGTTGAGGACGGCCTCGATCTCGCCGAGTTCGATGCGGAAGCCGCGGACCTTCACCTGGAAGTCGGTGCGGCCGATGTACTCGAGGTCGCCGTCGGCGTTCCGGCGGACGAGGTCGCCGGTGCGGTACATGCGGGCGCCGGGGCGGCCGTACGGGTCGGCCACGAAGCGTTCGGCGGTCAGACCGGGGCGGTTCAGATAGCCGCGGGCCAGGCCCTCGCCCGCGATGAACAGCTCGCCCGCCACCCCGTCGGGGACCGGGCGCAGGCCGGGGTCGAGGACGTACAGGCGGGTGTTGCGGAGGGGCCGGCCGATCGGCGGGACGCCCCCGGCCTCGTCGCGGGTGTACCAGGCGGCGGCGTAGACGGTGGCCTCGGTGGGGCCGTAGATGTTCGCGAGGCGTTCGGCACCGACGACCCGGGCGATCTCGTTGGCGTCGCGGGCCGAGAGGGCCTCGCCGGCGAGGACGACCTCGCGGGCGGTGATCCGCAGCTCGCCGTCCCCGACGATCCGCGCCATCGCGGAGGGCACGCCGCTGACCAGGCTGACCTCGCGGCCGGTGTGGGCGGGGTCGGCGAGGGCGAGGACGTCCCGCATGACCTCGACGGCGCCGCCGGAGAGCAGCGGGCCGAACATCTCGAAGACGGAGACGTCGAAGTTGAGCGAGGTGGAGGCCACCACGTGGGCCAGGCCCCGGGCGCCGAACTCGCCCGCCGCCCAGGCCGCCAGGTCGGCGACGTTCTCGTGCGGCACGACGACGCCCTTGGGCAGGCCGGTGGAGCCCGAGGTGTAGATCGCGTACGCGGGGTGCAGGGGGGTCAGCGGGACCGGCCGGTCGGCGTCCGTGGGGTCGTCCTCGGGCAGCAGACCGAGTTCGGCGGCGATCCCGGGGGTGTCGAGGACGAGCCGCTCGGGTCCGTCCTCCGGCAGCCGGGACAGCACGTCGCCGGTGGTGAGCAGGAGGGCGGGGGCCGCGTCCCGGAGGAGGTGGGCGATCCGGTCGGCCGGGTAGCCGGGGTCCACGGGCACGTACGCGGCACCGGACTTGAGCACCGCGAGGACGGCGAGGACGGTCAGCTCGGAGCGCGGCAGGGCGATGCCGACGAAGCCCTCGGGGCCCGCTCCCCGCTCGATGAGGAGATGGGCGAGGCGGTTGGCGCGGGTGTTCAGCTCGGCGTACGTGAGGCGGGTGGCGCCGTGGACGACGGCGGTGGCGCCGGGGGTGCGGGCGGCCTGCGCCTCGAAGAGGGCGGGCAGCGTGGCCCGGGGAACCGGATGCGCGGTCGCGTTCCACTCCTCCAGGATCCGGTGCCGCTCCTCGGCGTCGAGCAGCTCGACGCGGCTCAGCGGCCGGTCGGGGGCCTCGGTCACCACGTCGAGGAGCAGCAGGAGGCGGCGGACGATCGACTCGGCCGTGCTCCGGTCGAACAGGTCGGTGCTGTATTCGAGGTGTCCGGTGAGGCCGCCGGGCGCGCCGCCGCCGGTGCGCACGTCGGCCACGGCGAGGAGCAGGTCGAACTGGGCTATGCCGGTGCCGACGTGGTCGCCGGAGACGGTGAGGCCGGGGAGCCGGCCGATGCCGTCGCCGAGCGCGGCCCGCTGGTCGACGTTGTTGAAGGCCAGCATGGTCTGGAAGAGGGGGTGCCGGGCCATCGAACGGGCCGGGTTGATCACCTCGACGAGCCGCTCGAAGGGCACGTCCTGGTGGGCGTAGGCCGCCAGGTCGGTCTCCCGTACGCGGCCGACGAGTTCGGCGAAGGTGGGGTCGCCGGACAGATCGGCGCGCAGCACAAGGGTGTTCACGAAGAAGCCGACGAGGTCTTCCAGGGCGTCGTCGGTGCGGCCGGCGATCGGGGTGCCGACGGGGACGTCGGTGGCGCCGCTCAGCTTCGACAGGAGCACGGCGAGCGCGGCCTGCACCACCATGAAGAGACTGGCGTTGCTCTCCTGCGCGAGCGTCTCCAGGCGCCGGTGGAGGGCGGCCGGGACGTCCACGGGCACGGTGTCGCCGCGGTAGGAGGTCTCGGCGGGCCGGGGCCGGTCGGTGGGCAGCCCGAGCTCCTCGGGCAGGCCCGCGAGGGCCTCGCGCCAGTGGGCGAGCTGCTGGGAGACGGCGCTGTCGGGGTCGTCCTCGGAGCCGAGGAGCTCGCGCTGCCACAGGGTGTAGTCCGCGTACTGCACCGGCAGCGGCGCCCAACCCGGGGCGTCGCCCGTGCAGCGGGCGGCGTAGGCGGCGGTGAGGTCGCGGACGAGGAGCGGGGTGGACCAGCCGCCGTCGCTCGCGATGTGGTGCACGAGCAGCATGAGGACGTGCTCGTCGGGGCCGGTCTCGAAGAGGAAGGCGCGCAGCGGGATCTCGGCGGCCAGGTCGAAGCCGTACCGGGCGGCGCCGAGCAGTGCCTCCGGGAGCCCGGCCTCGTCCGTGCGGGCCTCGGTGAAATCCGGCCGGGCGTCCGCGGCGGCGAGCACGACCTGGTACGGGCCCTCGGCGTCCTCGGCGAAGACCGTACGGAGCGTCTCGTGGCGCTCGACGACGTCGGCGAGGGCGGCCCGCAGCGCGTCCCGGTCGAGCGCGCCGGAGAGGCGCAGGGTGGTGGGGATGTTGTAGGTGGCGCTCGGGCCTTCGAGCCGGTTGAGGAACCACAGCCGGCGCTGCGCGAAGGAGACCGGGATCCGCTCGGGCCGGGGCCCGGCGACGAGCGGGGGCCGCGCGCTGCCGCCCGCCCCGATCAGCCCGGCGAGACCGGCCACGGTCGGCGTCTCGAAGAGCTGGCGGACCGGGAGCTCCACGTCGAAGGTGGAACGGATCCTGGCCATGAGCCGCAGGGCGAGGAGCGAGTGGCCGCCGTGGGCGAAGAAGTCCTCGTCGACGGTGACGCGTTCGACGCCGAGGACCTCGGCGAAGAGGCCACAGAGGATCTCCTCCTGCGGGGTGCGCGGGGCCCGGCCCAGGCTCTCCAGGCCGTACTCGGGGGCGGGCAGGGCGGCCCGGTCCAGCTTGCCGTTGGGGGTGAGCGGCAGCGCGTCGAGGGTGACGAACGCCGACGGCACCATGTAGTCGGGCAGCGTCGCGGACAGCTGCTTGCGCAGCAGGACGTGGTCGACGGTCCGGCCGTCGGCGGGCACGGCGTAGGCGACGAGCCGTTTGTCGCCGGGCCGGTCCTCGCGGACGACGACCGCGCCCCGGGAGATCTCGGGCCGGTCGGTGAGCGCGGCCTCGATCTCGCCGAG
>NZ_MWIG01000150.1:0-16759 GCF_002156145.1 Streptomyces sp. NRRL B-24572
GGGGGCCTTTCTCACGTCCGTACGCGAACCTCTACAGCGTTCCCAGCTTGATCAGGCTCAGCAGCGCCACCAGCTGGATCGCCGACGCTCCCAGCGCCTTCGGCCACGGCAGGTCGTGCGAGCGGCTCACCATCACCGTGAACAGCGCGCCCGCCGCCAGCCAGGTCGCCCAGCCGAGGACCTGCACCAGGCCGTTCTCGCCGCCCAGGAAGAGCGCGAAGACCAGGCGCGGCGCGTCCGTGAGCGACATGATCAGCATCGACAGGCCGACCGTGGGCTGCCAGGACCCGTCGCCGCCCAGCTGCCGCGCGAGCGTGTGGGTGACCGCGCCCAGGATCAGGCCGCCGAGCACGAAGCCGAGGGCGGTCATCAGGACGTACGGGATCGTGCTGGAGATCGTCGCGTTGAGCGCCTCCTCGCGGGCCTTCTCGAAGCCGAAGATCGCGAGGAGCCCGTAGAGGAACGTGACGATCAGCGCCGGGCCCCAGACCGCGTAGTCCCGCATCTGCAGGAACGTGTCCGCCGGGCGCAGCACGATGCCGCCCAGGAGCTGCTTCCAGGGGAGCCGGGGGCCCGTCGGCACGGGGGCGGGCGCCGGTCCGCCCTGGGCGTACGGGTCGTCGACGCTGAACATCTGGGTGTGGCCCGGGTTGTTCGCCGCCGCCGCGTGCTGCTGGCGCCCCTGCCGGCCGTAGGGGTCGCCGAAGTACTCCGGCTCCCCGTATGCCTGCTGCTGATGCCCCTGCGGCGGCTGCTGCCACTGCTGCTGCGGGTGCGGCGGCGGGGCCGCGTTGTACCCGTACGGCGCCTGCTGCGGTTGTTGTTGCGGGGGGCGGTTGTCCCTGCCGCGTCCGTTCCTGAATCCAGCCACGTCGTCGAACGTACCCGCTTCCGCCGTGCGGGCGCTCCCCAGGCCGGTCCTTGCCACTGAGCTGTGACATCCCCCAGGGGTGGGGTGGCTCGTGACGTGGTCGTGGGGGAGGTGCCGGAAGGGTGTTACAAAACCGGCGTATCGCCTCAATGTCGTACTCGTAGCTAGCGACCAGGCCGTCTTCTGGCGGAACGTCGATCTCGCCGACGGGTCCCTCGCCAAGGTCTACCAGGACGGGCCCGGCCGCTTCTCCGCCGAGATCCACGCCGGCGGGTCCCTGATCGACACCCTCGTCAGCGGTGACGGCAAGCCTGTGTACGGGGAGAACAACGGGCTTCACGTCGTCCTCCGGCCCGACGGGACCGTCTCCTCCTGGCTGGACAAGGCCCCCGCCCCCGCGCCCAAGCCCAAGCCCGCGCCCAAGCCCGCGCCCAAGCCGTCCACCAAGGTCGTCAGGCTGCCCGGCGGGCACACCGCCACCTTCTTCACCGGCAAGGACGGGCGGCCCTGCGTCAAGCTCTCCGTCCCCGGCGGCAAGAGCTGGATCTATGACCTCCACGGCACCCTCGTGGGCCGATGAAGGAAAGAGGGCCGCCCCGCGTCTTCACGCGGGGCGGCCCTCCGTCACGTACTCACGTGCGCGACCTCACGCGGCGGGCTCCGGCTCCGGCTCCTCCGCGGTCGGCTCCGGCTCCGGGTCGACCGGGGTCTTCACCGAGTCCAGGAGCAGCTGGGCCACGTCCACGACCGTGACGGACTCCTTGGCCTTGCCCTCGTTCTTCTTGCCGTTGACCGAGTCGGTCAGCATGACGAGGCAGAAGGGGCAGGCGGTGGAGACGATGTCCGGGTTGAGGGACAGGGCCTCGTCGACGCGCTCGTTGTTGATGCGCTTGCCGATCCGCTCCTCCATCCACATCCGGGCACCACCGGCGCCGCAGCAGAAGCCGCGCTCCTTGTGGCGGTGCATCTCCTGCTGGCGCAGGCCGGGGACGGCGGACATGATCTCGCGCGGCGGCGTGTAGACCTTGTTGTGCCGGCCCAGGTAGCAGGGGTCGTGGTAGGTGATGAGGCCCTCGACCGGGGTCACCGGGATCAGCTTGCCCTCGTCGATGAGGTGCTGGAGCAGCTGGGTGTGGTGGATGACCTCGTACTCGCCGCCGAGCTGCGGGTACTCGTTGGCGATGGTGTTGAAGCAGTGCGGGCAGGTCGAGACGATCTTCTTGGCCGACTTCGGCTTCTTCGTCGACTCGTCCTCGTCGTCCTCGCCGAACGCCATGTTCAGCATCGCGACGTTCTCGGCGCCGAGCTGCTGGAAGAGCGGCTCGTTGCCCAGGCGGCGCGGGGAGTCACCGGTGCACTTCTCCTCGCCGCCCATGATCGCGAACTTGACGCCCGCGATGTGGAGGAGTTCGGCGAAGGCCTTCGTCGTCTTCTTGGCGCGGTCCTCGAGGGCACCCGCGCAGCCGACCCAGTAGAGGTAGTCGACCTCGGTGAGGTCCTCGACGTCCTTGCCGACGATCGGGACCTCGAAGTCGACCTCCTTGGTCCACTCGACGCGCTGCTTCTTCGCCAGGCCCCAGGGGTTGCCCTTCTTCTCCAGGTTCTTGAGCATCGTGCCCGCCTCGGACGGGAACGCGGACTCGATCATCACCTGGTAGCGGCGCATGTCGACGATGTGGTCGATGTGCTCGATGTCGACCGGGCACTGCTCGACGCAGGCGCCGCAGGTGGTGCAGGACCACAGGACGTCCGGGTCGATGACGCCGTTCTCCTCGGCGGTGCCGATGAGGGGGCGCTCGGCCTCGGCGAGGGCCGACGCGGGGACGTCCTTGAGCTGCTCCTCCGTGGCCTTCTCGTTGCCCTCCATGTCCTTGCCGCCGCCCGCGAGCAGGTACGGCGCCTTGGCGTGGGCGTGGTCCCGGAGGGACATGATCAGGAGCTTGGGGGAGAGCGGCTTGCCCGTGTTCCAGGCGGGGCACTGCGACTGGCAGCGGCCGCACTCGGTGCAGGTGGAGAAGTCGAGGATGCCCTTCCAGGAGAACTGCTCGACCTGGGAGACGCCGAAGACGGCGTCCTCGGCCGGGTCCTCCCAGTCGATCTCCTTGCCGGCCGTGGTCATCGGCTGGAGCGCGCCCAGGGCGGTGGAGCCGTCGGCGTTGCGCTTGAACCAGATGTTCGGGAAGCCGAGGAAGCGGTGCCAGGCGACACCCATGTTGGTGTTGAGGGAGACCGTGATCATCCAGGTGAAGGACGTGACGATCTTGAGGCACGCGAAGAAGTAGGTGAGGTACTGGATCGTGCTCAGGTCCAGTCCGTCGAGCAGCGTGATCAGCGGGTACGAGGCGAAGAAGCCCGGCTCCCAGCTGGTCACGTCGTGCTGGACGCCTTCGAGGGCGCGGAGCGTCATGATGCAGACGCCGACGATCAGGATGACGGCCTCGACGAAGTACGCCTGGCCGGTCTTGGATCCGGCGAAGCGGGACTTGCGGCCCGCCTTGGTCGGCTTGCTCAGCTGGCGGATGACGATGAGCGTCACGATGCCGAGGACCGTCATGAGGCCGAGGAACTCGGTGAAGATCTCGTACGGCAGCCAGTCACCGATGATCGGGATCAGCCAGTCGGCCTGGAAGAGCTGGCCGAAGGCGTTCACGATGGTGAGGAGCAGCGAGAAGAAGCCCACCGCCACGAACCAGTGTGCGAAGCCGACGATGCCCCAGCGGTTCATGCGCGTGTGGCCGAGGAACTCCTTGACCAGCGTGATGGTGCGCTGCTTGGGGTCACCGGTGCGCGTGCCGGCGGGGACCGGCTGACCGAGCCGCACGAAGCGGTAGATCTGCACGGTGGCGCGGCCGAACAGCGCGACGGCCACCACCGTGATGGCGATCGACACGATGATCGCGGCGAGTTGCATGACGGGCTCCTCGGGCGGGCCTACTAAGCGGTAACTTATTGAGTTCCTGCTGAGATTACCCGGTCACGGCGCCGCGCTGTAGCGGCGCTCGCGGTGATATGTGTCGCTCAGGCAAACCTTGCCGTGCGACGTCTGCGTACTGCTGGAAGCGTACGCGCCAGGATCAGCAGATCCATCCCCAGCCAGTGGTGGTCCACATAGTGGAGATCGAGCAGTTCGCGCTCCTCCCACGGCAGCTCCGAGCGGCCGCTGATCTGCCACGGCCCGGTCAGGCCCGGACGTACGGAGAGACGGCGGCGGCCCTCGCCCGCGCACTCGCGGTGGGTCGGGGCCAGCGGGCACGGTCCGACGAGCGACATCCGGCCCGTGACCACGTGCAGCAGCAGCGGCAGCGCGGCCAGCGGGCCCTTCGTGCGGAAGGTCAGCATCGTGAAGGGTCGCCCCTCCAGGCCGGCCACCGTCCGGCGGCGCAGCACCGCGCCGCTGCCGCCGAGGGTGACGGAGAGGGCGGTCCAGGCGATCAGGGGCGAGAGCGCGAGGAGCAGGACGAGCCCGCCCGCCACGTCGAACGCGCGCTTCGCCGTCATGCGCTCACACCCTTCGGCGGTGATCCTGGGACAGGGGATGCGGGATATGTCCTGACTATGTCCGGACCCTTTCATGCGAACCAGGTCAAACGGGGGATCGGCGCGCCCTTTGAGCGGATCGACCGACGAAGAGTTGAGTCGCCTACGCTCAGGTCTGTTGACGTGATGCGCTTCCTCATGCATCCTTGAGTCAGTTCCACTCAAGTCAGTCAGCTGGAGGAATCGAAATGGCACGTGCGGTCGGCATCGACCTGGGCACGACTAACTCCGTCGTCAGCGTTCTGGAAGGCGGCGAGCCCACCGTCATCACCAACGCCGAGGGCGCCAGGACCACGCCGTCCGTCGTCGCCTTCGCGAAGAACGGCGAGGTGCTCGTCGGCGAGGTGGCCAAGCGTCAGGCCGTCACCAACGTCGACAGGACCATCCGGTCGGTCAAGCGCCACATGGGCACCGACTGGAAGATCGACATCGACGGCAAGAGCTTCAACCCGCAGCAGATGAGCGCCTTCATCCTGCAGAAGCTCAAGCGCGACGCCGAGGCGTACCTGGGCGAGAAGGTCGTCGACGCGGTCATCACCGTTCCGGCGTACTTCAACGACTCCGAGCGTCAGGCCACCAAGGAGGCCGGTGAGATCGCGGGCCTCAACGTCCTGCGCATCGTCAACGAGCCGACCGCGGCCGCCCTGGCCTACGGCCTCGACAAGGACGACCAGACGATCCTCGTCTTCGACCTCGGTGGCGGCACCTTCGACGTGTCCCTCCTGGAGATCGGCGACGGCGTCGTCGAGGTCAAGGCCACCAACGGCGACAACCACCTCGGTGGTGACGACTGGGACCAGCGCGTCGTCGACTACCTGGTGACGCAGTTCCAGAACGGTCACGGCGTGGACCTGGCCAAGGACAAGATGGCTCTCCAGCGTCTCCGCGAGGCCGCGGAGAAGGCGAAGATCGAGCTCTCGTCCTCGACCGAGACCTCCATCAACCTGCCGTACATCACGGCCTCCGCCGAGGGCCCGCTGCACCTGGACGAGAAGCTCACGCGCGCCCAGTTCCAGCAGCTCACCTCGGACCTGCTCGAGCGCTGCAAGGTGCCGTTCCACAACGTCATCAAGGACGCGGGCATCAACCTCTCCGAGATCGACCACGTCGTTCTCGTCGGTGGCTCGACCCGCATGCCGGCCGTCGCCGAGCTCGTCAAGGAGCTGACCGGTGGCCAGGAGGCCAACAAGGGCGTCAACCCGGACGAGGTCGTCGCCATCGGCGCCGCGCTCCAGGCCGGTGTCCTCAAGGGTGAGGTCAAGGACGTCCTGCTCCTCGACGTGACCCCGCTGTCCCTCGGCATCGAGACCAAGGGCGGCATCATGACCAAGCTCATCGAGCGCAACACCACGATCCCGACCAAGCGGTCCGAGATCTTCACGACGGCCGAGGACAACCAGCCGTCCGTGCAGATCCAGGTCTACCAGGGCGAGCGCGAGATCGCGGCGTACAACAAGAAGCTCGGCATGTTCGAGCTGACCGGTCTGCCGCCGGCCCCGCGTGGCGTCCCGCAGATCGAGGTCGCCTTCGACATCGACGCCAACGGCATCATGCACGTGACCGCGAAGGACCTGGGCACGGGCAAGGAGCAGAAGATGACCGTCACCGGCGGCTCCTCGCTGCCGAAGGACGAGGTCGACCGGATGCGCCAGGAGGCCGAGCAGTACGCGGAGGAGGACCACCGCCGCCGCGAGGCCGCCGAGTCCCGCAACCAGGGCGAGCAGCTCGTCTACCAGACCGAGAAGTTCCTCAAGGACAACGAGGACAAGGTCCCCGGTGACGTCAAGGCCGAGGTCGAGGCCGCGCTCGTCGAGCTGAAGGAGAAGCTCAAGGGCGAGGACACCGCCGAGATCCGCACCGCCACCGAGAAGGTCGCGGCCGTCTCGCAGAAGCTCGGCCAGGCGCTGTACGCCGACGCCCAGGCCGCCCAGGCCGCCGGCGGCGACGCCGGTCAGGCCCCGAAGGCCGACGACGACGTCGTCGACGCCGAGATCGTCGACGACGAGAAGGGCGGCCAGGCGTGACCGAGGAGACCCCGGGCTTCGAGGAGAAGCCCGACGTCCCCTCCGGCGCCACCCCTGACGACGCCGCCGAGACCGTCGAGAACTCCACCGAGGAGGACTCGACGGCCCCGGCCGGGGACGCTACGGACGTAGCCCTGCTGGCGCAGCTGGACCAGGCCCGTACCGCGCTCACCGAGCGCACGGGCGACCTCCAGCGGCTCCAGGCCGAGTACCAGAACTACCGCCGCCGCGTGGAGCGGGACCGGGTCACGGTCAAGGAGATCGCCGTCGCGAGCCTCCTGTCCGAGCTCCTGCCCGTCCTCGACGACGTCGGCCGGGCCCGGGACCACGGCGAGCTCGTGGGCGGGTTCAAGTCGGTGGCCGAATCGCTGGAGACCGTCGTCGCCAAGATGGGTCTGCAGCAGTTCGGCAAGGAGGGCGAGCCCTTCGACCCGACGATCCACGAGGCCCTGATGCACTCGTACGCGCCGGACGTCACCGAGACGACCTGCGTGGCGATCCTGCAGCCGGGGTACCGGATCGGCGAGCGGACCATCCGGCCCGCCCGCGTGGCCGTCGCCGAGCCCCAGCCCGGGGCGCAGGGCAAGGCCGAGGACTCGGAGGACCCCAACAAGTCCGACAAGTCCGAGAAGGACAGCGAGTAACAGCCGTACCCGTGCGCGGGAGGAGGGACGTCGATGAGCACGAAGGACTTCGTCGAGAAGGACTACTACAAGGTTCTCGGCGTCCCCAAGGACGCCACCGAGGCCGAGATCAAGAAGGCGTACCGGAAGCTCGCCCGCGAGAACCATCCGGACGCCAACAAGGGTGACGCGAGCGCCGAGTCGCGCTTCAAGGAGATCTCCGAGGCGAACGACGTCCTCGGCGACCCCAAGAAGCGCAAGGAGTACGACGACGCCCGCGCCCTCTTCGGGAACGGCGGCTTCAGGGCCGGCGGCCCCGGCGGCGGCTCGTTCAACTTCGACCTGGGCGACCTCTTCGGAGGCGCCCAGGGCGGGGCCGGCGGCTTCGGCGGCGGCGGGATCGGGGACGTCTTCGGCGGCCTGTTCAACCGCGGCGGGGGCGCCACCCGCACCCAGCCGCGGCGCGGCCAGGACATCGAGTCCGAGGTGACGCTCAGCTTCACCGAGGCCATCGAGGGCGCGACCGTACCGCTGCGGATGTCCAGCCAGCAGCCGTGCACGGCGTGCTCGGGCACCGGCGACAAGAACGGCACCCCCCGGGTGTGCCCGACCTGCGTCGGCACCGGGCAGGTCTCGCGCGGCGGCAGCGGCTCCTTCTCGCTGACCGACCCCTGCGTGGACTGCAAGGGCCGCGGCCTCATCGCCGAGAACCCCTGCGAGGTCTGCAAGGGCAGCGGGCGGGCCAAGTCCTCCCGCACCATGCAGGTCCGCATCCCGGCGGGCGTCAGCGACAACCAGAAGATCCGTCTCCGCGGCAAGGGAGCGCCGGGCGAGCGCGGCGGGCAGAACGGCGACCTGTACGTCGTCGTGCACGTCGACGAGCACCCGGTCTTCGGCCGCAGGGACGACAACCTCACCGTCACGGTGCCGGTCTCCTTCACGGAGGCGGCGCTCGGCGGCGAGATCAAGGTGCCGACCCTCGGCGGCCCCGCGGTCACCCTCAAGCTGCCCGCGGGCACCCCGAACGGCCGGACCATGCGCGCCCGGGGCAAGGGCGCGATCCGCAAGGACGGCACGCGCGGCGACCTCCTCGTGACGGTCGAGGTGGCGGTGCCGAAGGAGCTGGACGACAAGGCGCGCGAGGCCCTGGAGACCTTCCGCGAGGCGACCGCCTCCGAGGACCCGCGGGCCGAGCTGTTCCAGGCCGCGAAGGGAGCGTGACCCGGTGAGACGCAATCCGTACGAACTGACCGACGAGTCGCCCGTGTACGTCATCTCGGTGGCGGCACAGCTCTCCGGTCTGCACCCGCAGACCCTGCGTCAGTACGACCGCCTCGGCCTGGTCTCCCCGGACCGCACGGCCGGACGGGGCCGCCGCTACTCGGCCCGTGACATCGAGCTGCTCCGCCAGGTGCAGCAGCTGTCGCAGGACGAGGGCATCAACCTGGCCGGGATCAAGCGGATCATCGAACTGGAGAACCAGGTCGCGGCGCTCCAGGCACGGGTGTCCGAGCTGTCGGCGGCGGTCGAGGGCGCGGCGGCGACGCTGCGCCAGCGCGAGGCCCAGGTGCACGCCTCGTACCGCCGGGACCTGGTGCCGTACACCGACGTGCAGCAGGCGAGCGCGCTCGTGGTGTGGCGCCCGAAGCGCGGCGAGTAGCTCCTCGTACAGAGCCGTACAGAGCCGTACAGAGCCATGAGGCCCCTTCCACCGTCGGTGGAAGGGGCCTCTGCCGTTTCCTCAGCTGTCCCGTTCGAGGATCCCGGACTGGGCGATCAGATAGCCGAGCTGCGCCCGGCTCCCGCTGCCGAGGGCGGCGGCGAGCTTGGCGATGTGCGCCCGGCAGGTCCGCACGTTCATCCCGAGCCGGCGGGCGATGGCCTCGTCGACGTGGCCCTCGACGAGGAGCTTGGCGATGGAGCGCTGGACGCCGCCGATGCCGTCCACGGACGGGCTGTACGGGATCTCCTCCTCCCAGGGCACGCCGTGGAGCCAGAACTGGTCGAAGACGCCGACGAGGTACTGGACGAGGCCTTCGTGGCGGAGTTCGAGGGCGACCTGGCGGTCGCTGCGCGCCGGCACGAAGGCGACCTTGCGGTCGACGATGATCAGCCGGTCGATGATCTCTTCGAGGGTGCGCAGTTCGAGGCCGTAGGGCGCGACGCGTTCGACGTAGGCGAGGGTGGCGGGGTGGTGCCGGGCGGTGTGCTGGTAGAGCGTGCGCATCCGGACGCCGCGGTCGAGCAGGGGTTCCATGCGCCGCAGGGCCGCTTCCAGCGTCTCGGGGCGGCGTCCGCTGCCGGGCTGGATGGTGAGGAGTTCCTCGGTGCACTCGTTGATGACCCGGTCCAGCGTCGCGTTGATGATGCTGAGGCCTTCGAGGACGGTGATCGCCTGCGCGGCCGAGGGGTCGGGGGTGTGGATGGCCAGGAATGGCTCGAACGCGTCGGCGAGCGCGATGGCGTGCTGCCGACGCGCCTGGATCTCCAGTTCGATGGGGTGGATGAGCTGGTTGAGGGCGATCGAGGGCGACACCGGGTGCAGCCACTGGTTGTCGTCGGGGTCCGGGTGGAGGAGCGAGAGCTCCCTCAGGCAAGGGGCGGCCGCGGCGTCGGAGCGGGCGATTCGACCCGTGCGGAGTGCGTTCGCGTACAGCTCCTTGCCCACGTCGCATAGTTCACCGTGACTGTGGTTATGGCCCGATCCATCACATTCCAGACGCATTTGCACCCCCCTCAGGGTCCTGAATTACAGGAACATGATGCCCGGGTTGGCTGGTGGACGGGTCATGAGTAAGCCATCGTCTAACTCGCGGGGGGGAGGTTGTGATTAAAAGAGGTGGAGATCGGCCATGACCAGGATGGTTCGTGCACTCAGCGCCATAGCCGTTGCGGCGGCTGTTCTCGGCGGGCTCGCGCTCAACGGCGAACCCTCATGGGAGACCACCCCGGCGCACTCCGTAGTGGCGGAGCCGGGCGAGCCCTCGTGGGAGACCACTCCGGCGCACGATGTGCTCGCCTCGCCCGGCGAGCCCTCTTGGGAGATCCTTCCCAAGGGCGCGGACGCGTGAGCTTCCCGCCCGATGACCCCAGGTTCCGTCGGGAGATGGCCTCGGCCTATCGCTCCGGTTGGCACTTCGTCGATCTCGCCACGGCCATCCCCCACCGTGGCGACTCGCTGAAGGTCACGCTCTTCGGAGAGCCGATCGTCGTCGCCCGCGAACAGGACGAAGACGTCCGCGCGTACCGCTGTCTGCGCCGTCCCCGCGGCGCTCCGCAGCCCATCCGCTGTGCCATCCGGTACGGCATGATCTTCGTCAACCTCGACCAGCGGGACCACCAGCTGATCGAACCGGAGGCCATCACCGCCACCCCCCGCAGTGCCTGAGCGATTCCCCCGTCGTTGTAGATCGCTCCGGCACTTCCCCCACACAGCGGCGCCATCGCGGACCTGAAACGCGATGGCGCCGCTGTGCTTTTCCGTGTCCGCCGCCGCTACGCGCGGCCCATCGCCCGGGTGAGGGCGATCTCGATGACGACCCGGTCCGGGTTCTCCGTCGGCGTGCGGCCGTAGCGCTCGGCGTAGCGGGCGACGGCGTCCGCGACCGTCTCCGCCTCCGTACGGATGTGGGCGACGCCCTCCAGGGTGGCCCAGCGCCCCTTGTCGACCTGGCAGACCGCGACCCGCGCGCCGTCCGCGCCCGCCGCCAGGACGTTGGCGACCTTCCGGCTGTTCTTGTTGGTGATCACGCGCGCGTACCCGCCCTCGGGGTCGTACGTGACGCCGACCGCGACGACGTGCGGGGTGCCGTCCGGGCGCGGGGTGGTCAGGGTGCACATGTGGTACTCGCGCCAGAAGCTGAGGTACGAGTCGGAGGGGTTCCTCGGGTCTGTGGCCATGCCCGGAAAACTACCCGGGCCGTGCTCCCTCCGATACCTTGAGCGGGATCGACTCAACTTTGTGTACCCTGGAGAAGTCATAGAAGGAGAGGACCCACGAGAATCCAGGAGGAGCACCGCACGTGGACGCCGAACTGACCAACCGGAGCCGGGACGCGATCAACGCGGCGAGCAGCCGCGCCGTGTCCGAGGGGCACGCCGACCTGACCCCCGCCCACCTGCTGCTCGCGCTGCTGACGGGTCAGGACAACGAGAACGTCATCGACCTGCTCGCCGCCGCCGACGCCGACCAGGCCGTCGTCCGGGCCGGCGCGGATCGACTGCTCGCCTCCCTGCCGAGCATCACGGGGTCCACGGTCGCGCCGCCGCAGCCCAACCGCGAGTTCCTCGCCGTCCTCGCCGACGCCGACCAGCGGGCCAAGGAGCTCGGCGACGACTACCTGTCCACCGAGCACCTCCTCATCGGCATCGCCGCCAAGGGCGGCCGGGCCGGTGAGATCCTCGACGGGCAGGGCGCGAGCGCATCGAAGCTGCTCGACGCGTTCGAGAAGAGCAGGGGAGGACGCCGGGTGACCACACCCGACCCGGAGGGGCAGTACAAGGCGCTGGAGAAGTTCGGCACGGACTTCACCGCCGCCGCGCGCGAGGGCAAGCTGGACCCGGTCATCGGCCGCGACCACGAGATCCGGCGCGTCGTCCAGGTGCTGTCCCGCCGCACCAAGAACAACCCGGTCCTCATCGGCGAGCCCGGCGTCGGCAAGACCGCCGTCGTCGAGGGCCTCGCCCAGCGGATCGTGAAGGGCGACGTCCCCGAGTCCCTGAAGAACAAGCGGCTGGTCTCGCTCGACCTCGGCGCGATGGTCGCCGGCGCGAAGTACCGCGGCGAGTTCGAGGAGCGCCTGAAGACCGTCCTCTCCGAGATCAAGGAGAGCGACGGCCAGATCATCACCTTCATCGACGAGCTGCACACGGTCGTCGGCGCGGGCGCCGGCGGCGACTCCGCCATGGACGCCGGCAACATGCTCAAGCCGATGCTGGCCCGCGGCGAGCTGCGGATGGTCGGCGCGACCACCCTCGACGAGTACCGCGAGCGGATCGAGAAGGACCCCGCCCTGGAGCGCCGCTTCCAGCAGGTCCTGGTCGCCGAGCCGACCGTCGAGGACACCATCGCGATCCTCCGCGGCCTCAAGGGCCGGTACGAGGCCCACCACAAGGTGCAGATCAACGACTCCGCCCTGGTGGCCGCCGCGACCCTCTCCGACCGGTACATCACCTCCCGCTTCCTCCCCGACAAGGCCATCGACCTCGTCGACGAGGCCGCCTCCCGGCTCCGCATGGAGATCGACTCCTCGCCCGTCGAGATCGACGAGCTCCAGCGCTCCGTGGACCGGCTCCGCATGGAGGAGCTGGCCCTGAAGAACGAGACGGACGCGGCGAGCAAGCAGCGCCTGGAGAAGCTGCGGCGCGACCTCGCCGACCGCGAGGAGGAGCTGCGCGGCCTCACCGCCCGATGGGAGAAGGAGAAGCAGTCCCTCAACCGGGTCGGCGAGCTGAAGGAGCGCCTCGACGAGACCCGCGGCCGCGCCGAGCGCGCCCAGCGCGACGGCGACTTCGACACCGCCTCCAAGCTGCTGTACGGGGAGATCCCCGGCCTGGAGCGGGAGCTGGAGGCCGCCACCGAGGCGGAAGCCCAGCAGGAGGCCTCGAAGGACACCATGGTCAAGGAGGAGGTCGGCCCCGACGACATCGCGGACGTGGTCGGCTCCTGGACCGGCATCCCCGCCGGACGCCTCCTGGAGGGCGAGACGCAGAAGCTGCTCCGCATGGAGGGCGAGCTCGGCAAGCGCCTCATCGGCCAGTCCGAGGCCGTGCAGGCCGTCTCCGACGCGGTGCGCCGCACCCGCGCCGGGATCGCCGACCCCGACCGGCCCACCGGCTCCTTCCTCTTCCTCGGCCCGACCGGCGTCGGCAAGACCGAGCTGGCGAAGGCGCTCGCGGACTTCCTCTTCGACGACGAGCGGGCCATGGTCCGCATCGACATGTCGGAGTACGGCGAGAAGCACTCCGTCGCCCGTCTGGTCGGCGCGCCCCCCGGCTACGTCGGCTACGAGGAGGGCGGCCAGCTCACGGAGGCGGTCCGCCGCCGCCCGTACAGCGTGGTCCTGCTCGACGAGGTGGAGAAGGCGCACCCGGAGGTCTTCGACGTCCTGCTCCAGGTCCTCGACGACGGCCGCCTCACGGACGGCCAGGGCCGCACGGTCGACTTCCGCAACACGATCCTGATCCTCACGTCGAACCTGGGCAGCCAGTACCTCGTCGAGCCGCTGACCCCGGAGGACGTGAAGAAGCAGCAGGTCCTGGAGGTCGTGCGGGCGAGCTTCAAGCCCGAGTTCCTCAACCGGCTCGACGACCTGGTCGTCTTCTCGGCGCTCGACCGGACCGAGCTGGGCCGGATCGCGCAGCTCCAGATCGACCGGCTCGCGAAGCGCCTCGCTGAGCGGCGCCTCACCCTGGACGTCACCCCTCAGGCCCTGGAGTGGCTCGCCGAGGAGGGCAACGACCCCGCGTACGGCGCCCGGCCGCTGCGCCGCCTGATCCAGACGGCGATCGGCGACCGGCTCGCCAAGGAGATCCTCGCGGGCGAGGTCGTGGACGGCGACACGGTCCGGGTGGACCGCTTCGAGGACGGGCTGATCGTCGGGGCGGCGACACGCTGAAGGACATGAGGTGGACGAGGGCGGTCCCGCCGCCCTCGTCCACCTCCTCGTACGGCCGAGGTGCGCGAGATCGTGTCCGCCGGCAGCGGATCCCGCCGTTTACGACACGGCGGGGCTTGCCACGTACCGCCCGGCATGGGGGAGGATGGCGAGCATCCGTACGAAGGGAAATAACGGTGAGCATCGACCCGTCCTCGATTCCGAATTTCGGGGGCCAGCCCCAGCCTCAGGCAGCAGGACCGGCGGGCCCCGTCGTCCCCGACCAGGACCTCGTCAAGCAGCTCCTCGAGCAGATGGAACTCAAGTACGTCGTCGACGACGAGGGTGACCTCGCGGCGCCGTGGGAGGAGTTCCGCACGTACTTCATGTTCCGCGGCGAGGGCGAGCAGCAGGTCTTCTCGGTGCGGACGTTCTACGACCGCCCGCACGCCGCCGACGACCGCACGAAGATCCTCGACGCGATCGACGACTGGAACCGCCGCACCCTGTGGCCCAAGGTGTACACGCACCTGCACGAGGAGGAGGACGGCTCCGCCACCCTCCGCCTCATCGGCGAGGCGCAGATGCTGATCGGCACCGGCGTCGCCCTGGAGCACTTCGTGTCCTCCACGGTCAGCTGGGTCCGCGCCTCCATCGAGTTCGACAAGTGGATCGTCGAGCAGTTCGGCCTGGAGTCCCCCGAGGAGAAGGCCGCGGGCGACGAGGAGGAGTAAGCCCTCCCCGTACCCCTGACGGCTCAGATCGCCATGCGCGCGAGCGTCAGGGCGTACGCCCCGTAGCAGCACGACAGCCCGGCCAGGGCCGCGACCACCAGGATCGCGGCCCTCGGCCGGGCTTTCGTCAGTGCCGTCGCGAGCGGCAGCAGCAGCGGGAAGGCCGGCAGCAGGAAGCGCGGCTTCGACTCGAAGAAGCCCGAGCCGCCGACGGCGATGACCACGAGCACCGCCGTGTAGGCGAGGACGGGCAGCGGCGGCCGCTCCCCGCACACGAGCAGCGCGAAGAGCAGCACCGCCGCGCCGGTGATGAGCAGCGCCATCGCGAACCCGAACTGCGTGGGGCCGCCGAGCATGTCCCGTACGAAGACGAGGGAGCCCCTGCCGAGGTCGAAGCGGGAGGTCCAGCCGGACTGCACGGCGAAGTAGCCGCCGAGCGGATCGTTTCTCCGGACGCCGACCCAGAGCACGTACGAGAGCCAGCCCGCCGGCGCGAGCAGGCCCGCCGCCCACACCCGCGGCCCGGACCGGCCGCGGGTCCGCCACAGCTCGCCCACGACGGCGGCCAGGACGGCGGCGGCGACCGCGACCCCGTTCGGCCGGGTGAGCCCGGCGAGGCTCGCGAGGACGGCCGCCGCCGGCCAGCGCCGGGTGAGCAGGGCGTACAGCGCCCAGGCGGCGAACGCGGTCATCACCGGCTCCGTGTACGCCATGGTCAGCACGACCGAGTGCGGCAGCAGGCCCCACAGGAGGACGAGCACGGTGGCGGTCCTGCGTCCGCGCAGCCGCTCCCCGACGAGGTAGACGCCCCAGGCGGCGGCCCCGGCGGCCGTCCACGAGAGCAGCAGCCCGGCGGTGCCCCCGGTGACGGGGAGGACGGTGGTCACGGCCCGGACGAGCGCCGGGTAGAGCGGGAAGAAGGCCAGGTCGTCCAGGACCATGCCGTGCGCACCGTGGAGGACGCGCCCGTAGCCGTGCGCGGCGATCCCGGCGTACCACCCGGAGTCCCAGGAGGTCGCGAGGAGCGCCCGGGGCGAGCGGCCGGAGTGCCGGGCCCACAGGGTGAGGACGAGCAGACCGGTGAGCCGGGCGGCGGCGAAGAGCCCGAGCGCGGGCACCGCCCGGCGCAGCGCGCTCCGGGGCGCCGGGCGGTCCCGGGGGCCGCTCCGGACCGGGGCCGGGGGCACCGGGCGGTCGAGGGTCTCGGCGGACAGGGTGCACCTCCGGGCGCGGGAAACCGATCATTACCCGGTAAATCGGTCTACCCGACGATCGGCCCGGCGCCCGGCGGGCGCGCGCGGACGCACCCCCACCCGGGTGAACGTCCGCGCGGTTCAGCCCAGCCGCTTCAGGCGCGAGACGGCCTCCTCCAGGACCTCGGTCCTCTTGCAGAAGGCGAAACGGACAAAGGGTGCGCCGGCCTCGCGGTGGTCGTAGAAGACGGCGTTGGGGATGGCGACGACACCGGCGCGTTCCGGCAGCGAGCGGCAGAAGGCGAAGCCGTCGGTCGCGCCGAGGGGGCGGATGTCGGTGGTGACGAAGTAGGTGCCGGCCGGACGGTAGACCTCGAAGCCGGCCTGCGCGAGGCCGTCGCTCAGCAGGTCCCGCTTGGCGCGCAGATCGGCGCGGAGGGTGTCGAAGTAGGCGGCCGGGAGGCGGAGGGCCTCGGCGATCGCGTACTGGAAGGGGCCCGAGGAGACGTACGTGAGGAACTGCTTGGCCGAGCGGACGGCGGTCGTCAGCTCGGGGCTCGCGGTGATCCAGCCGACCTTCCAGCCGGTGAACGAGAACGTCTTGCCGGCCGAGCCGATGGTGACCGTGCGCTCCCGCATGCCGGGCAGGCTCGCGATCGGCAGGTGCTCGGCGTCGTCGAAGACCAGGTGCTCGTACACCTCGTCCGTGACGACGAGCAGGTCCCGCTCGATCGCGAGCTCGGCGACGGTGGTCAGCTCGGCGCGGGTGAGGACCGTGCCGGTGGGGTTGTGCGGGGTGTTCAGGAGGATGAGCCGGGTCCGGTCGGTGACCGCGGCCCGCAGCTCGTCGAGGTCGAGGACGTAGGTGCCCTCGTGGGGGCGGAGGGTGACGGGGACGCGGGTGCCGCCGGCCATCGCGATGCAGGCGGCGTACGAGTCGTAGTACGGCTCCAGGGCGATGACCTCGTCGCCCGGCTCGACCAGGGCGAGCAGGGCCGCCGCGATCGCCTCGGTGGCGCCGGCCGTGACGAGGACCTCCGCGTCGGGGTCGTACGCGAGGCCGTACCGCTCGCGCTGGTGGTCGGCGATCGCCGTCCGCAGTTCGGGGACGCCGGGGCCGGGCGGGTACTGGTTGCCGTGGCCGTCCCGCAGGGCGCGGACCGCCGCCTCCCGGATCTCCT
>NZ_MWIG01000151.1:0-6045 GCF_002156145.1 Streptomyces sp. NRRL B-24572
GCATGACACCGCACCCCGCACCCAGCCGCCGTACCGTCGCCAAGGGCGCCCTCCTCGGCGCCGCCGCCGTCCTGTTCGGCCCGGGCTCCGGAGCCGCCCGGGCGGCGGACGGACCGGCCGCGCTCCGGCTGCCCGCGCCCACCGGCCCCCACCCCGTCGGCCTCCGCACCTTCGTCCTCACGGACACCTCCCGCAACGACCCGTGGGAGCCCGCCGCCGTACGCGAGGTGAAGATCAGCGTCCTGTACCCGGCCCGTACCGTCCGCGGCTTCCCGCGCGCCCCGCAGCTCACCCCTGACGAGGCCGGGGAGTTCGCCGGCCTGGCGCCCCTGGTGCACCCCGGGCTCCCCGAGGCCGGCGTCGACTGGGGCGCGGTCCTCACCCACGGGCACGTGGACGCGCCCCCGCTCCCGGGGCGCCGCCCCGTGCTGGTCTACACGCCGGGCGGCGGCGACTCCCGCACCCTCGGCACGACCCTCGCCGAGGACCTCGCGAGCCACGGCCGGATCGTGGTCCTCGTCGACCACCCGGGCGACGCCAGCCAGGTGGAGCTGCCGAGCGGGATGCGCTGGACCGTCCTTCGGGGGGACCCGGACCCGGCGACCTTCCGCACCATGATCGACACCCGGGTCGCGGACCTCCGTCTCCTCCTCGACCGGCTTCCCGGCCTGCCCCTCGCCCCCGTCATGGACCTGCGCCGGATCGGCGTGTACGGGCACTCGGCGGGCGGCACCGCCGCCGTCCACGCGCTGGCCTCCGACGACCGGATCGCCGCCGGCGTCAACCTGGAGGGGTACCTCGACCTCGACCCGGAGCTCGTGGCGGGCCTCGACCGGCCGCTGCTCATGTTCCGTACGGACGGATTCGAGCACGCCGACCGTCTGGAACGTTCCTGGGCCGGGCTGCCCGCCCGCCGCGTCCTGCTGACCGATGCCAACCACTGGATCTTCAGCGACTACGCGCACCTCGTCCCGCAGCTCCAGGCCGCCGGCCTCGTCACCGCCGACACCAGGGCCGCGCTCGTGGGGGCCGGAGACCCGGCGGCGGCGACGGCCCGCGTACGGCACGGGCTGAGGTCCTTCTTCGACCGCCACCTCCCGGTAGCCCGGCACCGGCGCGCGCCCCAGTAGATTGGGGGCGTGCTCTCCCGCCTCTCCCGTCCCCGCGCCCTCGCGCTCTGCGCCCTGCCCGTCGCCGCGCTCTTCGCCGTCGTCGGGCTCGCGCCGCTGCCGTACGCGATCGCGCAGCCCGGCACGACCGCCGACGTGCTCGGCAAGGACCAGGGCAAGGAGGTCATCACCATCACCGGCGCCCCGGTCCGGCCCACCAAGGGCCAGCTGCGGATGACGACGATCCTCGCGACCGGGCCGTCCACGGACGTGGACCTCGCGGACGTGACCGACGCCTGGTTCCGTACCGACCGGGCCGTCCTGCCGCACGACTCCGTCTACCCCTCGGGGCAGTCCGACGAGGAGATCGAGAAGCACAACCTCGGGCAGATGAAGGAGTCGCAGGACGCGGCCACCCTCGCCGCGCTCGGGTACCTGAAGCAGGATCCCGAGAAGGTGAAGGTGACCCTGCACCTCGCCGACGTCGGCGGGCCCAGTGCCGGGCTGCTCTTCTCCCTCGGCATCGTCGACAAGCTGGACGGCGACGGGGACGGCGGCGACCTCACCGGCGGCCGGATCGTCGCCGGTACGGGCACGATCGAGCCGGACGGCACCGTCGGCGCGGTCGGCGGGGTGTCCCTCAAGACGCAGGCCGCAGCCCGGGACGGGGCCACCGTCTTCCTCGTACCGAAGGACGAGTGCTCGGACGCCAAGGCCGAGCAGCCCAAGGGCCTGCGGCTCGTGCCCGTCACCGCGCTCAGCGACGCGGTGGCGTCCCTGCGGGCCCTGGAGCAGGGGCAGGAGTCGAAGGTCCCGAGCTGCTGAGCTCGCCCTCGCCCTCGCCCTTGCCCTTGCCCTTGCCCTCGCCCTTGCCCGCGGTCGCGGGCGCGGGCGCGTCGGCGGCCGGTGTGCCGCGCGGCGCGTCCATCGCCCGCCAGGAGGGGAAGACCAGCGGGCTGAGCGTGGCCAGGAAGTACAGCCCGCCGACGGTGAGCAGCGTCGCGGTGATGCCCATCCGCTCCACCAGGAAGCCGGCGGCCACCCCGCCGAGCGGGGTGGTCAGCAGCACGCCGGCCGTGCTGGCGCTGCCGACCCGGCTGCGCAGCTCCTCGGGGACCGTCTCGTAGAAGACCGCGCCGAGGATGGGGTTGAGCACCCCGGCTCCGAGCCCGCCGAGCGCCATCACCAGGAGCAGCGGCGGGGTGGTGTCGGTGAGGGCCGCCGTCACGTAGACGGGGGCGCCGCAGAGGAGGAAGCCGACCGCGAGGACCGGGAGGCGGGGGAGGCGGTGGCCGAACGCCGCGTAGAGCAGGGCGCCGGTGAGGGCGCATCCGCCGAAGACGGCGACGAGCAGGCCGAGCGCCGCCGACCCGCCGAGCTCCTCCCGGGCGTGCACCGGGAGCAGGACCGAACTCCAGCTCTGGGCCAGGCCGTTGGTGAACATCACCATGACGTTCACGCCGAGGAGCAGCCGGGTGCGCAGGATGAACGCATAGCCCTCGCGCAGGTCGGCGCGGTACACGGCGAGGGACAACGGCGGCGCTCCGCGCGCCGGTTCGGCGGACGGTATCCCGCGCAGTCCCAGGAGGACGAGGAGCGCGGAGACGGCGAACGTGGCGGCGTCCACGTACAGGACGGTGTCGGCGCCGAGGAGTGCCACGAGCAGGCCCGCGAGCGCGGCGCCGGTCATCCGGGCGCCGCGTGAGACGGCGTCGTAGAAGCTGGTGGCGCGGGAGAGCGGGGTGCCGGCCCGCTCGGCCAGGTCGGGCGTGAGGACGTTGCGCGCGGTCTCGCCGGGGGCGTGGAAGAGGCCGGTGACGGCCATCAGCGCGCACAGCATCCAGAACCGGAGCGCGCCGGCGTGGTTGAGCAGCGGGACGGCGGTGAGCGCGAGGGCGCAGACGAGGTCGGAGCCGATGGAGACCCGGCGGCGGCCGATCCGGTCGATGACGGGGCCGCCGACGATCGCGGAGAGGAGGACGGGCAGGGCGGCGCAGAAGGCGACGAGGCCGGCCTTGCCGGGGCTGCCCGTGATGTCCAGGGCGAACCACGGGACGGCGATGAGGGTGAGTGAGTTGCCGCTGATGGAGATGGCGTTGGCGGCCAGGACGGTGGCCAGTGGTAAGCGGTCGCGCTTCGGCGTGCCCGCTTCGCGTCCCCCCGGCGCGGTCATGCGGCGAAGGCGATCGGGCGGTCCGCGGGGGTGGCCAGGCGCAGACCCAGCTCGACGAGCCGCCAGCCGAGCTGGACGCGCAGCGGCGGGGCGGTCACGGCGGGGGCCGGGGCCTCGGCGGCGCGGTGGAGTTGGACGGCGTTCAGGTGGTGCAGCTGGAGGTGGATGTCGGCGTGCATGACTCCGTGGTTCCTTCCGTCAGTCGTTGTGCTGCGGGAACGCGTGCAGGTGCATCCGTACGCGCTCGGCGCCCGGTGCGTCGGGGTCGGCGGTGGCGCTGTACTCGTTGATCAGGGCGTGGATCTTCTGGTTGAGCTCGCGCAGCCGCTCCGGCGGGAGGTGCAGCTTGAAGTCGCTGAAGTCCGAGGCGCCGGCCCAGGCCTCGTCCCAGGTGTGGCGGGTGGCGACCCAGGTCGACAGCTCCTGGGTGTGGATGGTCGCGATCTCGTGCAGGAAGACGTCGAGGGCGCCCTGGACCTCGGGGTCGGGGTCCTTGTGGAGCGTCTCGTCGAAGCTCGTCCCCTGGTGGGCCGCCTTCCACCACCGCTCCCGGCCCTTGCCGCGCGTCGGGTCGTCCACGATGAAGCCGTGGGCGGCGAGCTGGCGCAGGTGGTAGCTGGTGGCGCCGCTGGACTCGCCGAGCCGGTCGGCGAGTTGGGAGGCGGTGGCGGGTCCGTAGCGGCGCAGGGCGCGCAGGAGCTGGATGCGCAGGGGGTGGGCGAGGGCGCGCAGGGAGTGCGGGTCGAGCGTGCGGGTCAGGGTTTCGACGGGCTGCGTGGCGAGCCCCGCGTCGGGCTGCGTGGCGAGCCCCGCGTCGGGCTCCGGGGACTGCTCTTCGTGCTCGGCCATGGCTCCACCGTAGAGTTGCAAAGAAGTCTCTGCAAGGGATTTTTGCAGAGACTTCTTTGCAACTCTCGCCCGCGTCGCTCCCTACCCCGTCGGCTCGCCCGCCGCCGCCTGTTCCACCAGCGGGATGATCCGCAGCGGCACCGGGTTCTCCATCACGATCGCGGTCGACGCCCGCACGATCCCCTCGAAGGCCACCACCTTGTCGATCACCCGCTGGAGGTCCGCGTTCGAGCGGGCGACCAGCCGGCAGAGCATGTCCCCGTGGCCCGTCGTCGTGTGCAGTTCCAGGACCTCCGGCACCGTCGCCAGATGTCCCCGCACGTCCGCGCCCTGCCCCTGCTTGATCTCGAGCGTCGCGAAGGCCGTCACCGGATAGCCGAGTGCCGCCGGGTCCACCTGCGGCCCGAAACCCCGGATCACCCCGCTCGCCTGCAGCCGGTCGAGCCGCGCCTGCACCGTGCCGCGCGCCACCCCCAGGCGCCGGGAGGCCTCCAGGACCCCGATGCGCGGCTCGCGCGCCAGGAGCGCGATCAGCCGGCCGTCCAAATGATCGATCGCCACAGCGGCCCCTTCATGGTCAGGATGTACAAGTCGCACGGCCATACTCGCCGGTCGCTGTGCAGATTGACCAGCAGATCAGCAAACTCTTGCGCACCTTGCCGAGCAGCGGGACTCTGCTCCCATGACTGAGACCATCGATCACACCCCGACCACCGCGCGGCAGGCCGATCCCTTCCCGGTGAAGGGAATGGACGCGGTCGTCTTCGCCGTCGGCAACGCCAAGCAGGCCGCGCACTACTACTCCACGGCCTTCGGCATGAAGCTCGTCGCCTACTCCGGACCGGAGAACGGCAGCCGCGAGACCGCCAGTTACGTCCTCACCAACGGCTCCGCCCGTTTCGTGTTCACCTCCGTCATCAAGGTCGCGACCGACTGGGGCCGCTTCCTCGCCGAGCACGTCGCCGAGCACGGCGACGGCGTCGTCGACCTGGCGATCGAGGTGCCGGACGCGCGCGCCGCGTACGCCTACGCCGTCGAGCACGGCGCCACCGGCATCACCGAGCCGTACGAGCTGAAGGACGAGAACGGCACCGTCGTCCTCGCCGCCATCGCCACCTACGGCCAGACCCGCCACACCCTCGTCGAGCGCTCCGGCTACGACGGCCCCTACCTGCCGGGCTTCGTCTCCGCCAAGCCGATCGTCGAGCCGCCGGCCAAGCGCACCTTCCAGGCCATCGACCACTGCGTCGGCAACGTCGAGCTCGGCAAGATGAACGACTGGGTCGGCTTCTACAACAAGGTCATGGGCTTCACGAACATGAAGGAGTTCGTGGGCGACGACATCGCGACCGAGTACTCCGCGCTCATGTCGAAGGTCGTCGCGGACGGCACCCTCAAGGTGAAGTTCCCGATCAACGAGCCGGCGATCGCGAAGAAGAAGTCGCAGATCGACGAGTACCTGGAGTTCTACGGCGGCGCCGGCGTCCAGCACATCGCCCTCGCCACGAACGACATCGTCGCCTCCGTGCGCGCCATGCGGGCCGCCGGTGTCCAGTTCCTCGACACCCCCGACTCGTACTACGACACGCTCGGCGAGTGGGCGGGCGAGACGCGCGTGCCCGTCGAGATCCTGCGCGAGCTGAAGATCCTCGTCGACCGCGACGAGGACGGCTACCTGCTGCAGATCTTCACCAAGCCGGTCCAGGACCGTCCGACCGTCTTCTTCGAGATGATCGAGCGTCACGGGTCGATGGGCTTCGGCAAGGGCAACTTCAAGGCGCTGTTCGAGGCGATCGAGCGCGAGCAGGAGAAGCGCGGCAACCTGTAGCCGCCGCTCGTGAGGGCCCCGGGGCTCGCCCCCGGGGCCCTCACGGCCGCCCCGCCGTCCACCGTGGGCACACGGGCCCGGGCCCG
>NZ_MWIG01000152.1:0-16491 GCF_002156145.1 Streptomyces sp. NRRL B-24572
GCCGTCGACGACCACTCCCGCCTCGCCTACAGCGAGATCCACCCGGACGAGAAGGTCGCGACCTGCGCGGGCTTCCTGATCCGCGCGGCCGCGTTCTTCCAGGCCCAGGGCATCGACCGCATCGAGCGGGTCCTGACCGACAATGCCTGGGCCTACCGCAAGGGCCTGGCCTGGAAGAACGCCCTCGCCGAGCTCGGCGCGACCGGCAAGCTGACCCGGGCCTACCGGCCGCAGACCAACGGCAAGGTCGAACGCTTCAACCGCACCCTCCTCGACGAGTGGGCCTACCTGCGGCCCTACACCTCGAACACCGAGCGGACAGCGGCCCTGGCAGACTTCCTCCACACCTACAACCACCACCGCTGCCACACCGCACTCGACGGACACCCGCCGATCAGCCGCGTCAACAACGCTGCGGGTCAATACACCTAGGGCTTTGTCCCCATGTACGGGGCGGAAGTGGTCTGCGACCATCACATGCATGCCGCAGACCGACTCCGCCACCACGACCGCGCCCTCCGCCCCCCGACTCTCCCCCCGCCCCTGGGCGGTCGTCCTGACCGCCTGCGCGGGGCAGTTCCTCGTCGTCCTCGACGTCTCCGTCGTGAACGTGGCACTGCCGTCGATGCGGTCCGACCTCGGGCTCTCGGCGGCCGGCCTGCAGTGGGTGATCAGCGCGTACGCGATCGCCTTCGCCGGGTTCATGCTGCTCGGCGGGCGGGCCGCCGACCTCTACGGGCGCAAGGCGATGTTCCTGCTCGGGCTCGGGCTCTTCACCGCCGCCTCGGTCGCGGGCGGCCTCGCCCAGGAGGGCTGGCAGCTCGTCGCGGGCCGCGCGGTCCAGGGCCTCGGCGCGGCCGTCCTCTCACCGGCCACGCTGACCCTGGTCACCGGCGCCGTCGCGGCCGGAGCCGCCAGGACCCGGGCCATCGCCACCTGGACGGCGGTGGGCGCGGCCGGCGGCGCGGCGGGCGGCTTCGTCGGCGGGCTCCTCGTCGACCTGCTGTCCTGGCGCTGGGTGCTCCTCATCAACGTCCCGATCGGGGTCGTCGTCCTGGCGGGCGCGGTGTACTGGCTCCGCGAGAGCCGCACCGGCGACGGCCGCCGCCTCGACCTGCCGGGCGCGGTCCTCGTCACGGCGGGCCTCGCCACCCTCGCGTACGGCATCGTCCAGACCGAGGAGGCCGGCTGGACCGACCCGGCGACGCTCCTGACGCTCCTCGGCGGCCTCGCGCTCCTCGCCGTCTTCGTGACCGTCGAGGCCCGCACGGCGGCCCCGCTGATGCCGCTGAAGCTGTTCCGCACGCGGGCGGTGTCGGCGGCCAACGTGGGGATCCTGCTGTGCGGTTCGAGCTCGTTCGGCATGTGGTTCTTCATGACGACGTACGCGCAGAGCGTCCTCGACTACAGCCCGCTCCAGGCCGGCCTGGCGCTCGTCCCCAGCTCCCTCAGCGTCATCCTCGGCTCGAAGCTGGCCCCGCGCCTGATGCCGGCCGTCGGCGCCCGCAACCTCGCGGTGATCGGTGCGCTCATCGGGGCCGGCGGCTTCGCCTGGCAGTCCACGATGACCGCCGACGGCGACTTCCTGACGACGATCCTCGGCCCCGGGATCCTGATGATGGGCGGCATCGGCCTGGCCACCACCCCGCTGGCCACCCTCGCCACCTCCAGCGCCGCCCCGGGCGACGCGGGCCTCGTCTCCGGCCTCGTCAACACCTCCCGCACCATGGGCGGTGCCCTCGGCATCGCGGTCCTGACCACGCTCGCGACCGCCGTCACGGGCCCGACCGCGACCCCCGCCGGCCTCACCGCCGGTTACGCGGCGGCCTTCCGCGTCTCGACGGCCGTCCTCGTCGGCGCGGCCCTGCTGATGCTGCTCTGGCTCCCCAAGGGCTCCGCGAGGCGAAGCGCCAAGGCCCGGGTCCAGGCTTAGGTCCGAGCCCGGGCCTAGAGCCAGCCCTTCTGCCGCGCCGCCCGCACCGCCTCCATCCGATTCCGCGTGCCCGTCTTGCCGATCGCGGAGGACAGGTAGTTCCGTACGGTCGACTCCGAGAGGTGGAGGGTCGCGGCGATGTCCGCGATCGTCGCGCCGTCCACCGAGGCCGCCAGGGCGTCCCGCTCACGCCCCGTCAGCGGGTTCGGGCCCGCGCCGAGGGCCGCCGCCGCGAGCGCCGGGTCGATGACCGTCTCGCCCCGCAGCGCCTGCCGTACCGCCTCGGCCAGGTCCTCCACGGGCCCGTCCTTCACGAGGAAGCCCGCCGCGCCCGCCTCCATCGCCCGCCGCAGATAACCCGGCCGGCCGAAGGTCGTGAGGATGAGGACCCGGCAGTCCGGGACCTCGTCCCGCAGGTCCGCCGCCGCGTCGAGCCCCGAACGCCCCGGCAGTTCGATGTCGAGGAGGGCCACGTCCGGGCGTGCGACGAGCGCCGCGTCGACGATCTCGTCCCCCCGCCCGACCTGCGCGACCACCTCGATGTCGTGCTCCATCCCGAGCAGCAGGGCCAGCGCCCCGCGCATCATGCCCTGGTCCTCGGCGAGCAGAAGTCTGATCATTCGGCGGGCTCCCCCTGGTGCTGTACGGGGGCCTCCACGGGGAGTTCCGCGGTGACCCGGAACCCGCCGCGCGGAGCGGGCCCCGAGTCAAGAGTGCCGCCTGCCGCGGCGAGCCGCTCGTGCAGGCCCCGCAGGCCGCTCCCCGGGGTGCCCGTGCTCGCCGGGCCGCGGCCGTCGTCGGTGACCGTGAGGCGGACCCGTTCGGCGGTGCCGGAGAGGGTGATCTCGCAGCGGGCGGCGCCGCTGTGACGGATCGCGTTGGTCGCGGACTCGCGGACCACCCAGCTCAGCAGGGCCTCCGTCGCGGGTTCGAGGAGCGGTCCCGAGCGGCGTACGACCGGTTCGATGCCGGCGGTGGAGAGCGCGTCGCGCGCCCGGTCGAGCTCGGTGGCGAGGCTGCCCTCGCGGTAGCCGGTGACCGCCTCGCGGATCTCGGTCAGCGCCTGGCGGCCCACGGCCTCGATGTCCGCGACCTGCGCGAGCGCCGCGTCCAGGTCGCGCGGGGCGAGCCGCCGTACGACCTCCGACTTCACCACGATCACCGACAGCGTGTGGCCGAGCAGGTCGTGCAGGTCGCGGGAGAACCGCAGCCGTTCCTTCTCGACGGCCGTACGGGCCAGCTCCTCGCGGGTCTCGCGCAGTTCCCTGACCGTCTCGTCCAGGGCGAGGATCGCCGCCGTCACCATGACGGAGATGAACGTGCCGTACACGACGCCGAGCGAGTCCCAGCCGTCCCGCCAGTACGTCACCGCCCCGACCGCCGCGACCAGTGGGAAGACGATGAACCGCAGCCGCTCCCTGCCCCGTACCACCGCGCCGACCGCGAGGCCCAGGAGCGGGAAGAGGAGCAGCCACTCGCGGCCGTAGCCGATGGCGAGGGCGAAGGTCAGCGCCCCGAGGGCGACGAGGAGGGCCCAGGTGGCGGGCGATTCGCGGCGGCGCCGGTCGAAGGCGCGGAAGACGATCGCGATGTAGAGGGTGTTGAAGGCGAGCAGGCCGAGTCCGCCGAGCCAGGGGTTGGGGGCCTCGCCCCCGAGGAGGTGGGACAGCGCGCCCAGGCCCATCAGGAGCCAGGGGAGGAGGCTCAGCCCGTTCGGCCCCCGTTCCTTCCGGACGCAGGCCCGGAGCCGGGCCCGCTCCCTCCGGCCCCCGGCCCGCTCCTTCGCGGCTCCGGTCCACACTTCCCAGACGTCCTTCATCCCCGTGTCCTCTGTTCCGGCTCGTTCACGCGGTCCGTGCCGAACGACGGTACGAGGTCGCCGCGTACGCACCGAACAGGGCCGCCCAGACCGCGATGACCGCGAGTGCCGCCATGCCCGGGGCGTGCCCGGTGGTGACCGAGACGCCGATCTCGGCGAAGCGGTTGGTCGGGGTGTACTCGGAGAGGGCGCGCAGCCAGCCGGGGAAGAGGCTCACCGGGAACCACAGGCCGCCGAGGACCGCGAGGCCCAGGTTGCAGGCGATGTTCGCGACGCCCGTCGTCTGCGCGGTGAGGCGGTAGCCGTTGCCGATGCCGAGGAGGGTGAAGGGGAGCGAGCCGAGCCAGAGGGTGAGCGCGACCACGGCCCACTGCCAGGCCGCCAGGTGGACGCCGTTGAACAGGCCGCCGGCGAGGAGGACCCCGAGGATCGCCGGGAGCACCACCACCGAGCCGGTCAGGGCGCGGCCGACGACGACCTGGCGCGGGGACATCGGGGTGATCCGCAGCTGCCGCAGCCAGCCGGAGCCCTTGTCCTCGGCGACGCCCGTGCCGATCGACAGGGCGGAGCCGAGCGCTCCGTACGCCGCCATGCCGACCATGGAGGCGGCCTTCCACTCCGCTTCGTTCTGGCCGCCGAGGTTGGTGAAGAGGAGGTACATCATCACCGGGACGGCGATGGTGCCGATGGCGAAGCCGGTGTCGCGCAGGGTGCGGCGGACTTCGAGGCGTACGTACTCGGTGATCATCGGGTCGTCTCCAGGGCGGGGGCCTGCGCGGCCGGGGCGTGTGCGGTGAGGGTGAGGAAGGCGTCGTTGAGGGACACGGGGGCGACTTCGAGGCCCCGGATCGCGTCCCGGTCGGCGAGTGCGCGGACGGTCGCGTCGGAATCGTCGGTGTGCAGCCGGGCGCGGTCGCCGCGGATCTCGACGGCGGTCACCCCGGGGAGCAGGTTCAGGCCCTCGCTGGGGGCGCCGGCCAGGTCGAAGGAGACGAGGCTGCCGCCGGCGGCGCGCTTGAGCTGCTCGCCGGTGCCGTCGGCGAGGAGGCGGCCGGAGTCGATGACGACGATCCGGTCGGCGCTGGCGTCGGCCTCCTCCAGGTAGTGGGTGGAGAACAGGACCGTGTTGCCGCGCCGGGCGTAGCCCCGCATCGACTCCCAGAAGAGCTCGCGGGCCTCGACGTCGAGGGCGGCGGTGGGCTCGTCGAGGACGATCAGCTCGGGGTTGCCGACGAGGGCGACGGCGAAGCGGACGCGCTGGACCTGGCCGCCGGAGAGCCGGTCGACCCGGCGGCCGGCGAGGTCGGTGAGGTCGGCGAGCGCGAGGGCCTCGGAGACCGGCATGGGCTTCGGGTAGGTCCGGGCGACGAAGGCGACGAGCTCGCGGACGGTGACCCGGGGGACCGGGCGGCCGTCCTGGAGCATCGCGCCGACCCGGCCGGCGGCGACGGCCTGGGCGGGGGTGCCGCCGAAGAGCCGGACCTCGCCGTTCTCGGGCTCGTCGAGGCCGAGGAGCAGGCCGATGGTGGTGGACTTGCCGGCGCCGTTGCGGCCGAGCAGGGCGACGGTCTCGCCGCGCCGGATGGTGAGGTCGATGCCGTCCACGGCGCGGACCGGTCCGAAGGACCGGGTGACTCCGGCGAAGGCGACCGCTGTCTCGTTCTTCATGGGGACGACGCTACGGAGCGGGGGCGGGGGTCCGGCAGGCGTGAATGTACGGACCCGGCCGTGACAAATGTCCTGGGGCTCCCGGGGGCCACTCATCTGACGTTCCGTCAGGAGGGGTTCACAACCTCCCACCCCTCCGCTATACATGGGTCACCGAACTGGAACGCGTTCTAGATCCGGCGCGTACGGGACGGTCCCCGCACGGCCTCGGTGCGGTCGACGGTGCGGACGGCCGCGCCGAGGTCTCCACCCGCCACAAGGAGCAGCAGCCCGATGCCCATCGACCCCGCAAAGGCCGTCGCCGCGGAACCCCGCAGCGCCGAGATCTCCTGGGACCACAAGGACGTCCAGCTCTACCACCTGGGCCTCGGGGCGGGCGTCCCCGCGACCGACCCCGACGAGCTCCGCTACACCCTGGAGTCCAGGCTCCACGTCCTGCCCAGCTTCGCCACCGTCGCGGGCGCCGGCATGGGCGTCGTCGGCGGACTCTCCGCCCCCGGCATCGACATCGACCTCGCCGCCGTCCTGCACGGCGGCCAGTCGATCACCCTCCACCGCCCCCTGCCCGCCGGCGGCCGCGCCGTCTCCACCTCCCGCGTCGCCGCCGTGTACGACAAGGGCAAGGCCGCCGTCCTCGTCCTGCGCTCCGAGGCCGCCGACGAGGACGGCCCGCTGTGGACCAGCGACGCCTCGATCTTCGTACGGGGGGAGGGCGGCTGGGGCGGCGACCGCGGGCCCTCCGAGCGCCTCGAACTCCCGGACCGCGAGCCCGACGCCACCGTCGAGCGGCCCATCCGCGAGGAACAGGCCCTGCTCTACCGGCTCTCCGGCGACTGGAACCCGCTCCACGCCGACCCCGAGTTCGCCAAGCTCGCCGGTTTCGACCGGCCGATCCTGCACGGGCTCTGCTCGTACGGCATGACCCTCAAGGCGGTGGTGGACACGGTGCTCGGCGGGGACGTCACCCGGGTCCGCTCGTACCGCACCCGCTTCGCCGGGATCGTCTTCCCGGGCGAGACCCTGCGCATCCGGATGTGGGCCTGGGACGGCCGCGTCCAGGTGGCGGTGACGGCCGTGGAGCGCGACGACGCCCCGGTCCTCGCCGACACCCTCGTCGAACACTCCTGATCGCCTGATTGGAGCCGCACCATGCGCGCAGCCGTACTGCACGAGATCGGCCAGGACAAACTCGAAGTCCTCGACGACGTCGAGGCGGTGGGCTTCGGCCCCGGCAAGGTGAAGATCCGCGTCAGGGCCACCGGACTGTGCCACTCCGACGTCTCCGCGATGAGCGGCGTCCTCCCGCAGCCCGCCCCCTTCATCCCCGGCCACGAGGGTGCGGGCGAGATCCTCGACGTCGGCGACGGCGTCACCGGACTCGCGCAGGGCCAGCGGGTCCTGATCTCCTGGCTGCCCGCCTGCGGCGCCTGTCCCTCCTGCAAGCGCGGCCAGACCCAGCTGTGCCTGGCCGGCTTCATGAACGCCGGCACGCCCAACTTCAAGCGCCCCGGCGGCGACGTCTTCGGCTTCGCCGGCACCGGCACCTTCACCGAGGAGGTCGTCGTCGACGCGGGCTGCGCCGTCCCGATCCCCGACGACGTACCCTTCGACATCGCCGCCCTCGTCGGCTGCGGTGTGACGACGGGCCTCGGCGCCGCCATCAACACGGCGAAGGTGGAGGCCGGTTCGTCGGTCGCGGTGATCGGCTGCGGCGGCGTCGGCATCTCCGCGATCCAGGGCGCCAGGCTCCAGGGCGCCGCCCAGATCGTCGCCGTCGACCCCGTCGAGTCCCGCCGCGAGGCCGCCCTGAAGTTCGGCGCCACGGAGGCGGTCGCCCCGGACGCGCTCGCCGACGCCAAGCAGCGGATCACCGGCGGCGAGGGCTTCGACTACGTCTTCGAGGTCGTCGGCAAGTCCGCCACCGCGCGCACCGCGTACGAGACGACCCGCCGCGGCGGCACCCTCTGCGTCGTCGGCGCGGGCGCCCTCGACGACTTCCTCCAGCTCAACATGTTCGAGCTGTTCTTCGACGAGAAGCGGATCCTGCCCTCGATGTACGGCGGCGGGGACGTGCTCCGTTCGTACGAGCGGGCCATCGCGCTCTGGCGGGCCGGCCGCATCGACCTGGAGTCGCTCATCACCCACCGGGTGCCGCTGGCGGGCATCAACGAGGCCCTGGAGCAGATGCGGACCGGCGCGGCCCTCCGTACCTGCATCGAGATCTGAGAGGACTTCTGCGAGATGTCACTCCCTCTTGAGGGTTTGAGCGCGATCGTCACCGGCGCCGGGCGCGGTCTCGGCCGCGCCGAGGCCCTGGAACTGGCCCGGCTCGGCGCCGCCGTCGTCGTCAACGACTACGGGCAGCCCGGCCGCGACGGCTCGGGCGCGGCCTCCGCCGCACCCGCCGAGGAGGTCGCCGCGGAGATCCGCGTGGCGGGCGGCCGGGCGGTCGCCCACCTCGGCGACGTCTCCGACTTCGAGACGGCGCGGGCCCTGGTCGACCTGGCGGTGTCCGAGTTCGGGAAGCTGGACGTCCTGGTCAACAACGCGGGCATCCTGCGCGACCGGATGGTCTTCTCGATGACCGAGGACGAGTGGGACTCGGTGATACGGGTCCACCTCAAGGGCCACTTCAACACCACCCACTTCGCGGCGGTGCACTGGCGGGGCCGCTCCAAGGCGGGCGAGACCGGCGTCTACGGCCGCATCGTCAACACCTCCTCCGAGGCCTTCCTCGCCGG
Source organism: Streptomyces sp. NRRL B-24572 (assembly GCF_002156145.1). Taxonomy (NCBI): domain Bacteria; kingdom Bacillati; phylum Actinomycetota; class Actinomycetes; order Kitasatosporales; family Streptomycetaceae; genus Streptomyces; species Streptomyces sp. NRRL B-24572. The sequence continues at coordinate 8,162 of NZ_MWIG01000152.1, forward strand.
TTCGGCCGGACAGCCCAACTACGCGGCGGCCAAGGGCGGCATCGTGGGCCTGACCACCTCGTCGGCGCTCGCGCTCGCCCGGTACGGGGTGACGGTGAACGCGATCTGCCCGCGGGCCAGGACGAGGATGACCGAGGACGTCTTCGCCGCCATTCCAGCAATCAAGGGGGGCGCCGAGCCGTCGGCCGAGGGCGAACTCGACCCGCTGTCCCCGGACCACGTGGCGCCGCTCGTCGGCTATCTGGCGTCCCCGGCGGCGGCCGGCGTCAACGGGCAGCTGCTCGTCGTGCACGGCGGGATGGTGGCGGTCGTGGACCGTCCGAAGGTCTCGGCCAAGTTCGACACGGCCAAGGAGGCGTTCACGTACGAGGAACTGGACTCCCTCCTGACCCCGCACTACGCCTCCCGCCCGGCGGGCGAGACCTTCGCGGCGGCGGAGGTGCTGGGTCTGAAGAAGGGCTGAGCCACCGGGGTGTGGGGACCCGTCGACGGACGGGCGGTGGGGAAGGCGAAGGGCCCCGGGGAGACCCGGGGCCCTTCGCTTCTTCCCTCAGTGCGCGTGGGCGTCGCCCTCGCGGCGGTGCCGGCCGTGCGGCGAGGACGTGGAGTCCTCCACCGGCGAGGCCTGGCCGCGGTGCTTCCCGGAGCCGTGCGACTCCGTACCCTGCGTGCTTGCATCGGACATGCTGGAACTCACCCCGTGTGTCTTGCTCTTGCTGTGCGGCGGAGAGTCTAGCCAGCGGGCTTGCGGTCCGTGAGCGGAGCCTGCTGCAAAGGCACCGGACGGCACACCCGGGGCTCCTCGGCGGCAGCCACCGGCTCGGGCTCCGGCTCGGGTTCGGGCTCCGGAGGGATCTCCAGGGCGGCGAGACCGCAGGGCGCCTCGGCCGTCGCGTACGGCAGCCGCAGCACGCCCTCGGCCGTCCACAGTCCCGCCCCGGCCAGCCAGCCCTGGGGCGCGGCCAGCTGGGCCATCCGGCGGGACGAGGGCTGCCAGACGCCCACCCAGCTGCCGCCCGCCGCGTCGATCCGCAGCGCCACCGCGCAGGTCTCCGGCAGCAGCACCTGCCCCGGCTGCACCGCGAACGGCGTCACCGCCGCGTCGTCGAGCCGCAGGCAGTCGGGGAACCGCACCGGCAGCAGGGACCCGAGCACGCCCCAGCCGAGCCGGTCGTGCCCCGGGGACGGCGCGTCGGAGCGGATCAGGAGCAGCCCGCTGTCCGGGTCCGCGAGCAGCAGCCGGTCGTCGCTCTCCTCGGTGATCTGGAGCAGCGGCGTCACCTCCCCGCCCCGCTCCAGGTCGACGGCGACCGCCTTCACCGGCCCGCCGTCGAGCCGCCGGTCGAGCGCGAGCATCCGGCCCGTACGGTCCAGCCAGACCCCGCCCGAGCAGCGGCCCTTGACCTCCGCCACCTGCTCGGGACCGAAGGCCCCGCCCGCCACCAGCCACAGCGTCGTCGTGTCGGGGCCGACGCACATGGCGTACGCGCAGATGCCGTCCGGCGAGGGCGGGAGCAGCACCAGGTCCTCGGAGCCGGGCGCCTCCACCGAGCCGAGCCGGAGCTCGCGGGTGTCCGGGCCGGTGGGGTAGAGCAGCGAGAACGTGTTCCGCCGCCCGTCCACGCGGCGGGCGACGAGGACCCGGCCGTCGGCGAGGGGCAGCAGCTGGGCGCCCGGCTCCTCCGGCTGGTCGAGGGGGAGCGGCACGGCGTACGGCTCCGGGCCGTCGAGGGTCCACCTCTCCACGTACAGGGCGTCACCGCCGCCCGCGAGCCTGGCCGCGTACGCGCCGTTGGCCGTGATCGTGAACCCCGTCGGCCAGGCCGCGCCGGGGTCGCGGTCGTCGTCCTCGGCCGTGGTCTCGATGGCACACGCTGTCATCGACTCGTCACCTCCGGCCACGAAGCTAGTTTTCGCACTACCAGCCGAACAACACGAGCAGGGTCACTTCACACATAAGGGTGGCTCTGCGGCAGTTCGGCTGAGGGGGAGGGGGCGGTTGTGCTGGAGTGGCCCGTGGTGAGTAAGGTAAGGCGAACCTAACCGGAGTCTCCGGCTCCGGTCGGTCGCGCCCGTTTCCGTGCCCGGGCGACCCGTGATCCCCGCCAGGACGACCCGTACAGGAGCCTTCTCATGTCCCTCCGCCGCCGCGGCACCGCCGCCGTCGTCGCCCTCGCCGCCGCGCTCTCGCTCGCGGCCTGCGGAGGGGGCGACGGGTCCGCCGGCCCCGCCGGGAAGGAGGGCGCGACCAAGAAGAAGGACGTCGCCGCCGGCGGCAAGGACTTCGGCGACGCCGCCGCCGAGACCGCGGCCATGGGCACCGACGCGAAGCCCGGCCAGTTCCCGCGCACCCTCACCCACGCCCTCGGGAAGACCGAGATCCCGGCCGCCCCCAAGCGGGTCGTCGTCCTCGACGTCGGTGAGCTCGACAACGTCGTCTCCCTCGGCATCAAGCCCGTCGGCTACGCCCCCTCCGAGGGCGACGACGGCATCCCCGGCTACCTCGGGAAGGCCGCAGGCACCCCGAAGTCCGTCGGCACCATCAACAACCTCAACCTGGAGGCCATCGCCAACCTCCGGCCCGACCTCATCCTCGGCAGCCGGCTGCGCGCCGCCGACAAGTACGACGAGCTGTCGAAGATCGCGCCGACCGTGTTCTCCATCCGCCCGGGCTTCACCTGGAAGGAGAACTACCTCCTCAACGCCGCCGCGCTCGACAGGACGGCGGAGGCGAAGACGAAGCTCGCCGCGTACGAGACCAAGGCGAAGCAGCTGGGGACGGACCTCGGCCCGAACAAGCCGACCATCTCCATGGTCCGCTACCTCCCCGGCAAGATCCGCCTCTACGCCAAGGCCTCCTTCATCGGCACGATCCTGGAGGACGTCGGCCTGCCCCGGCCGAAGAACCAGCAGATCGATGAGCTCGCCGCCGAGATCAGCCCCGAGAAGATCGACGAGGCCGACGCCGACTGGATCTTCACCGGCGTCTACGGCGACGCCAAGGCCACCAAGAAGGACACCGCCCAGGCCAACCCGCTCTGGAAGAACCTCAAGGCCGTCAAGGCCGGCCGGGCCAAGGACGTCCCGGACGAGACCTGGTACCTCGGCCTGGGCGTGACGGCGGCGAACAGCGTGCTCGACGACCTGCGGGGCCACCTGGTCAAGTGAGGCGGGGTTGTCCACAGGCCAGGACGACGGGGCACGGGAGCCAGGTAGCCTTTCCTCCGTGCCCCGTCTGTCTGAAGTCATCGCCGAGCTCGACGCCCTCTGGCCACCAGAGCGAGCCGAGTCCTGGGACGCCGTCGGCACCGTCTGCGGCGACCCCGACGCCGAGGTCACCCGCGTCCTCTTCGCCGTCGACCCCGTCCAGGAGATCGCCGACGAGGCGATCGCCCTCGGCGCCGACCTGATCGTCACCCACCACCCGCTCTACCTGCGCGGTACGACGACGGTCGCGGCCGGCCACTTCAAGGGCCGCGTCGTGCACACCCTCATCAAGAACGACATCGCCCTCCACGTGGCGCACACCAACGCCGACACCGCCGACCCCGGCGTCTCCGACGCCCTCGCCGGCGCGCTCGACCTCCGGATCACCGGCCCGCTCGTCCCCGAGAACAACCTCGGCCGGATCTGCGAGCTCGACCGCCCCGAGACCCTCGCCGAGTTCGCCGCCCGCGCCGCCGAGCGGCTGCCCGCCACCGCGCAGGGCATCCGCGTCGCCGGCGACCCCGGCATGACCGTGCGCCGCGTCGCCGTCAGCGGCGGCTCCGGCGACAGCCTCTTCGACGCCGTACGGGCCGCCGGTGTGGACGCCTTCCTCACCGCCGACCTGCGCCACCACCCGGTCTCCGAGGCCACCCAGCACTCACCGCTGGGCCTGGTGGACGCCGCCCACTGGGCCACCGAATGGCCCTGGTGCGAGCAGGCCGCCGCCCAGCTCGACGAGATTTCCGACCGCCACGGCTGGGACCTCCGCGTCCACGTCTCGAAGACGGTCACCGACCCCTGGTCCTCCCACCACACCTCCCCTGGAGCCCCCAACTGAACGCCGCGCCCGCCGACCAGATCCGCCTCCTCGACGTCCAGGCCCTGGACGTCCGCCTCCAGCAGCTCGCGCACAAGCGCAAGTCGCTGCCCGAGCACGCCGAGATCGAGGCGCTGACCAAGGACCTCACCCAGCTGCGCGACCTGCTCGTCGCCGCGCAGACCGAGGAGAGCGACTGCGGCCGCGAGCAGACCAAGGCCGAGCAGGACGTCGACCAGGTCCGCCAGCGCGCCGCGCGCGACCAGCAGCGGCTCGACTCCGGCGCCGTCTCCTCCCCGAAGGACCTGGAGAACCTCCAGCGCGAGATCGTCTCCCTCGCCAAGCGCCAGGGCGACCTGGAGGAGATCGTCCTGGAGGTCATGGAGCGCCGCGAGTCCGTCCAGGAGCGCCTCGCCGAGCTGACCGAGCGGGTCGCCGCCGTGCAGGCCAAGGTGGACGACGCCACCGCCCGCCGCGACGCCGCGCAGGCCGAGCTGGACACCGAGTCCGCGACCGTCGGCAAGGAGCGTGAGCTCGTCGCCGGTGCCATCCCCGAGGACCTGCTCAAGCTGTACGACCGCCTGCGCGAGAAGCAGGGCGGCGTCGGCGCGGCCCGGCTCCACCAGCGCCGCTGCGAGGGCTGCCGCCTGGAGCTCGACATCACCGAGGTGAACGAGATCCGCGCCGCCGCGCCCGACAAGGTCGTCCGCTGCGAGAACTGCAGCCGCATCCTGGTCCGCACCGCGGAGTCCGGCCTGTAATGCGCGAACTCGTGGTCGAGGCCGACGGCGGCTCCCGGGGCAACCCGGGACCCGCCGGCTACGGCGCGGTCGTCCTCGACCCGGCGACGGGGGAGACCCTCGCGGAGGCCGCCGAGTACATCGGCGTGGCCACGAACAACGTCGCCGAGTACAAGGGCCTGGTGGCGGGCCTGAAGGCGGCCCGGGAACTCTTCCCGGACGCCACCGTCCACGTCCGCATGGACTCCAAGCTGGTCGTCGAGCAGATGTCCGGCCGCTGGAAGATCAAGCACCCGGACATGAAGCCGCTGGCCGCCGAGGCCGCCCGCGTCTTCCCGCCGGGCCGGGTCCGCTACGAGTGGATCCCGCGCGAGCGGAACAAGCACGCGGACCGGCTCGCGAACGAGGCGATGGACGCGGGCAAGCGGGGCCGCCAGTGGGAGCCGTCCGCCTCGACGGCGGGCCTGGACGCCACGGCCGCCCGCAACGCCGCGACGCCGCCCCCGTCGGGCCCACCGGGCGACGCGACGGCGGGCGCGGCGCGAGCGCGTGCGGCGCTGGCGACGAGCACGGCGGGCGGTACGGGCACGGGCCCGGCCGCCGGGACCCGAGCCGGGACGCCGATCGGCTCCGCGACGGGCTCGGGCGCCTGGCCGAGCGCCGCGTCGCGCCCGACGACCCCGGACACCGCCGAGGACGACGGCCTGTTCGCCGCCGAGGAGGCCGTCGCGGCCTCGGTGGCCTCCGGCGACTTCGAGGCCGAGGCGGGCGCGCTGGCCCCGACGGGCCATGCGGCCCGGGGCGCGAGCGCAGAGACCGTCGAGGGCGGCGGGCCCGCGGCCGCTCCGGCGCCGGCTGACGCCGCTCCCGCGCAGGCCGCCCCCCGCCAGGGCTGGGCCGGACCCGACATGGGGGCGCCCGCCACCTTCGTACTGCTGCGGCACGGGGAGACCGCGCTCACGCCCGAGAAGCGGTTCTCGGGGAGCGGGGGCAGTGACCCCGAGCTGTCGGCGGCCGGGTTGCGGCAGGCCGAGGCCGTCGCCGAGGCGCTCGCCGCGCGCGGCACCGTCCAGGAGATCGTCAGCTCGCCGCTCACCCGCTGCCGGCAGACCGCCGGCGCCGTCGCCGCCCGCCTCGGGCTCGACGTGCGGGTCGAGCAGGGGCTGCGGGAGACCGACTTCGGCGCCTGGGAGGGCCTGACGTTCGGCGAGGTCCGCGAGCGGTACCCGGCCGACCTCGACGCCTGGCTGGCCTCGCAGAAGGCCGCGCCGACCGGCGGAGGCGAGAGCTTCGCGACCGTCGCACGCCGCGTCGCCGCGACCCGGGACCGGCTGACCGCCGCGTACGCGGGCCGTACGGTCCTTCTCGTCACCCACGTCACGCCGATCAAGACCCTCGTCCGGCTCGCGCTCGGCGCCCCGCCGGAGTCGCTGTTCCGGATGGAGCTGTCGGCCGCCTCGATCTCGGCCGTGGCCTACTACGCCGACGGCAACGCCTCCGTACGCCTCCTCAACGACACCTCGCACCTGCGGTAGGGCGCAAACCGGTGGCGGCGGGCCCCGGCCCCGTACCACCATCACCCGCATGACGTGGTCCTTCACCGACAGCGCCGCGGCCTTCCGGGCCGCCGCCGCAGAGCACCTCGCCGCCGACGCCGCCCGCAACACCGCCGTGCTCACGCTCATGGACAAGGCCGGGCGGCTCGGCTGGTGGGCGGAGGCGGACGGCCGGGTCACCGGCGTCCTCGCGGAGGCGCCGCCCGGCGTGCCCTCCCTCGGGGCCATGACGGAGGAGGCGGCCCGCGCGCTCGCATTCCCCGGTGGACTCCCCGGCGGCGAGGGGCCGACGGAGGTGCGCGGCGAGACGGCCGCCGTCGAGGCGTACGCGGAGGCCACCGGCCGCCCCTGGGCGCCCACCACCCGGATGCGGCTCTTCCGGCTCGGCGAGCTGACCCCGCCGGACCCGGCCCCGACGGGCCGCGCCCGGGTCGCCACCGAGGCCGACGTCCCGCTCGTCGCCGCCTGGGCCAGGGAATTCGTGGTGGCCATCGGCGAGGAGCCCGCCGAGGACTACACCGGCTTCGTCACCGAGCGGATCTCCGAGGGACGGCTGTGGCTCTGGGAGGCGCCCGACGGCCGCCCGGTCTCCATGGCCGCCGTCTCCCGCACGATCGAGGGCCAGGCCCGCGTCCACCTCGTCTACACCCCGCCCGCCGAGCGCGGCCGGGGGTACGCGGCCGGTGCCACCGAAGCGGTCAGCCGGGCCGCCCGGGAAGCCGGAGTCGCACAGGTCCTCCTCTTCACGGACCTGGCCAATCCCACCAGCAACGCCCTCTACCAGCGCCTCGGCTACCGCCCCGTCACCGACCACCTCGGCGTGACGTTCACCCGGTGACGGAGACCCCCGGCTCCGCCGCCCCGCGCGCAAGGGACTCCACCCGCGCCCAGTCGCGGGCCGCGAGGGCGTCGGGCGGCAGCATCCACGTACCGCCGACGCAGCCGACGTTCGGCAGGGCGAGGTAGCCGGGGGCGGAGGCGGGGGAGACGCCGCCCGTGGGACAGAAACGGGCCCGGGGGAGCGGGCCCGCGAGGGACTTCAGATACGGGACGCCGCCCGCCGCCTCGGCCGGGAAGAACTTCATGTCCCGCACCCCGTGTTCGAGGAGGGCCACGACCTCCGAGGCCGTCGACACCCCCGGCAGGAACGGCACGCCCGAGTCCCGCATCGCGCCGAGCAGCCGCTCCGTCCACCCCGGGCTGACCAGGAACCGCGCCCCGGCGCCGACCGCGTCCGCGACCCCGGCGGCCGAGACGACGGTGCCCGCGCCGACGACCGCCTCCGGCACCTCGGCCGCGATCGCGCGGACGGCGTCGAGCGCGGCCGGGGTGCGCAGGGTGACCTCGATCAGCGGCAGCCCGCCGGCCGCCAGGGCCCGTGCCAGGGGCACGGCGTCGGCGGCGTCCTCGATCACGACGACCGGGACCACACGGACGTCCGGGGCAAGGGCGAACACGCTCGTCGAGGACATGGGCGTCATCCTGCCCAGGGCGAACGCCACCCGCAACGACCGTTGCGGAGGATGCAACGAGTGGAGGGCTAGTGGATCTCGTCCACGAGCACGTCGAGCGCCCCCGCCTTCCCGCCCTCCTCCACCACGTACCGCAGGTCCCGCAGCACCTCCGCCAGCTCCGCCGGCGAACCCGGCTCCGCGCCCGCCTCCAGGAGGCTCCGTACGATCCGGCCCTTCGTCGCCTTGTTGAAGTGGCTGACCACCTTCCGGGTCGGCGCGTGCAGCACCCGCACCGTCGCCGTTCGGGCCGCGAGCTCCCCCTTCGGCTTCCACGCCGACGCGTACGCCGACGAGCGCAGGTCCAGGACGAGCCCGTCCCCGGCCGCCTCCGGCATCACCGAGGCCATCGCGCCCCGCCAGTGCGCGCCGAGCGCCCCGAGCCCCGGCAGCTTCACGCCCATCGAGCAGCGGTAGGACGGAATGCGGTCCGTCACCTTCACCGCGCCCCAGAGCCCCGAGAACACGAGCAGCGAGCTCCCCGCCCGCTCCCGGGCCG
>NZ_MWIG01000153.1:0-5289 GCF_002156145.1 Streptomyces sp. NRRL B-24572
CCGGGGGCGGCGAGGGCCAGGCCGTGCTGGATGCTGGAGGACAGCACTCCGTGCAGCCGGGCCAGTCGGGTGAAGTCCCGGACCCGGGGAAGCCGGCGGGCCTCGTAGTCGGCCAGGGCCCGCGGGCCCACGCCGGAGCGGGCCAGCTCCTCGGCGAGCACCGCGCTGTCCTCGATGGCCATGGCACCGCCCTGGGTGGTGGCCGGGGAGAAGGAGTGTGCCGCGTCGCCGAGCAGGGCGATCCGGCCGGCCGTCCAGCGCCGCACGCTCAGGCCGAGGGCCGGGCGGACGTTGTAGCTGTCCGCCGGGTCCAGGGCCGCGACCAGGTCGCCCACCCGCGTCCCCATCTCCGCCGCCAGCGCGACCAGTTCGGGGTGGGCGCGGTCGGCGGGGACCTTGACCGGGCGGTCCAGGTCGGCCTGGAGGAAGACGTGGTGGCGTCCGCCGCCGATCGGCATGCCGCCGAAGAAGTGTCCGCCGGCCCGCCAGATCCGCCAGTCGGTGAAGTCGAACGGGGCCTGCGACGGCACGGTCGTGCGCCAGTAGACGTGCCCGAGGTAGCGGGGCTCGGCCGCCGGGTCCACGTACCGCCGCCGGACCCAGGAGTTGACCCCGTCGGCCCCGATCACCACGCCGTACCGCTCGTGCCGCCGGCCGCCCGCGAACTCCGCCTCCACGTGGTCGGGCCGCTGGTGCAGCGCGACCGGTTCGGTGGACCAGCGGACGGTGCCCTCCGGGAGGTGGCGGAGCATCAGCTCGGCCAGCCGGATGCGCTGTACGGCCAGGGGCAGCCGGGGGCCGTCCCAGACCGCCGCCCAGTCCAGGGTGGTGGCGGTGCCGTCCGGGTCGGTGGTGACCTGCCGGGCGATCCCGGTGCCGGTGGCGTACAGCTCCGGGCCGAGGTGGTCCAGGTGGGCCAGCGCGTTGGGGTGCAGCATGATGCCCGCCCCGGCCGCCTGGAGCCCTTCTGCCCGTTCCACCACGGTCACCCGCAGGCCCTGGGCCAGCAGCCGTGCGGCGGTGGTGAGTCCGGCGATCCCGGCACCGATCACCAGTACGTCCGCGTCCATCGCTCTCTCCTTCGTGGTTCCGTCCGACGCCGCCCGGCGGCCGGGTGGGGGCCTGGGGTCAGCCGGCGGCCGGCTCGGCCACCGCCAGGTAGCCGTCGTACATCGCCCGCATGGTGTAGAAGTGGGTGATCGCGTCGCCGGAGAGGTCGATCTCGTGGCCGGCCAGGTCCTCCAGGAAGCTGACGATGTCGAGCAGCGCGAGGGAGTCGACGTATCCCTCCTCCCAGAGCCGGCTGGTGGGCTCCGGGTCGGGCCCCTCGAAGGGCTTGACCTCCTGGAGCAGGGCGGTGAACCGGGCGTAGAACTCGTCGCGGGTCATGGGTTTTCCTCCGTGGGTGAAGTGGTGTCAGCGGTAGGCGCGGGCCTGGAGTTCGAAGAGTTCGCGGTACGTGCGCCGATGGGCCATCAGTTCGGTGTGGCTGCCCGCCTCGAGGACCCGGCCGTGTTCGAGGACCACGATCAGGTCGGCCGAGCGCACGGTGGAGAAGCGGTGCGAGACGAACAGCGTGACCGCTCCCCGCTCGCGCGCGGCCCGTCCGGCGGAGTCGCCGAACCGTTCGAACAGTGCGGCCTCGGCGGCGGCGTCGAGGGCGGCCGCAGGTTCGTCGAGCAGCATGAGCAGCGGCTCCGGCCGGACCAGGCAGCGGGCGAGACCGAGGGTCTGCCACTGGCCGCCGGAGAGTTCGGCGCCGTCGCCGTAGCCGCGGCCGAGCAGCCCGTCCAGGCCACCGGGCACCTGCTCGACGATCCGCTCGGCCCGGGCCCTGGCCAGCGCGGCGGTGAGTGCGGCGTCGTCGTGGAGCGCGGCGAGCGCGCCGACCCCGACGTTCTCCCGCAGCAGCAGCTCCAGCCGGGCGAAGTCCTGGAAGAGCGGGGCGACCCGGGCGGACCACTGCTCGGCGGAGAGCTCCCGCAGGTCCACCCCGTCCACCAGGATCCGGCCGCTGGTGGGCCGGTAGAGCCCGCACAGCAGCTTGACCAGGGTGCTCTTGCCGGCGCCGTTCTCCCCGACCAGGGCGACGGTGGCGCCGGGCGGGAGCAGCAGGTCCACCCCGTCCAGTACCGGGCGGTCGCTGCCGGGGTAGCGGAACCCGACGGACTCGAAGCGGATGCCCCGTTCGAGGCGGGCCGGGACCGTCCCGTCGCCGCCGGGGCGGACCATGGCCGCCGACCGGCCGCGCAGCTCGGCCATCCGCTCCGCCATCCGCCCGGCCCCCTGGAGCACCGTGAGGAGTCCGAGCGCACTGGCCACCTGGACGCTCACCTGCACGGCCAGGGTGATCACCAGGACCACGTCACCGGCGCCGGCCCGGCCGTCCACGGCCTGCCGGAGGACCAGCAGGACGGCGCCGCCGTAGGCGGCCGCGAAGACCAGCTGGCCCGCGGCGCGCAGCAGCGCTCCGCTCAGGTGGCCGCGCCGGAGCTCGGCGGTGGTGGCCTGCCAGGCGGTCCGGTGCCGGGCGAGGAGTTCCTCCTCGGTGCCGCACAGGCGCAGCTCCTTGACCGCGGTGGCGGTGGTCCCGAGGGTGAGCAGGTGCCGGGTCAGCCTGATCCGGGGGGCGGTCCGTTCCTTGGCCCGCTCCACCCGGTCCTGGGCCCGGCGGCCGAGCAGCACGGGGGCCACCGCGGCCAGCGGGAGCAGTACCAGCCACGGGTCGAGGGTGGCCAGGATGGCGGTGGTGACCACGGTCTGCACCGCGAGGCCACCGAGTTGGAGCAGGGCCTCCAAGGCGGCCCGGGTGCGGGGCAGGTCCTCCCGGACCAGGACCAGGGTGTCGGCGAACTCCGGACTGTCGAAGGTCTCGAGGCCCTGGGTGCCGTTGGAGAGCTTCAGCAGTTCGGCCTGGAGCGCGGCCTCCTCCAGCTCGCCCAGCTCGAAGTAGAGCAGGTGGGCGAAGTGGCCGAGCATCAGCTCGGCGAGGAGCAGGGCGATCGCCGCCAGGGCGAGCCGGGCGGCGGTGCCGGGGTCGTGGCCGAGCGCGGCGTCGGTGAAGCCGCGCAGCACCAGGGCCACGGCGGGGGTGGCCAGGTAGCCGGCGAGCAGCAGGGCCATGGCGCCGAACAGCCGTCCCCGGCTGCCGCGCAGGGCCATGCCGAGCAGCAGGGCAGCGGTGGATCTCATCCGGTCGCCTCCAGCAGGGTGTCGTCCTCGGCCCGGTCCGCGAACCTGCGGGCCTGCAGGTGGAACAGCTCGGCGTACCGGCCGCCGGCCGCCAGCAGTTCCTCGTGGCTGCCCTGTTCGGCCACCCGGCCGTCTTCGAGGACCACGATCCGGTCGGCACGCCGGACGGTGGAGAACCGGTGCGAGATGATCACGCTGGTCAGTCCGGCGGTGGTGGTGAGGAAACGGTCGAAGAAGTCGACCTCGGCCCGGACGTCGAGCTGGGCGGTGGGCTCGTCCAGGATCAGCAGCTCGGCCCCGGCCTCGACCGCGTACAGCGCCCGGGCCAGCGCGAGGCGCTGCCACTGGCCGCCGGAGAGGTCCTGGCCGCCCTCGTACTGACCGCTGAGCACGGTGTCGAGGCCGTCCGGCAGCGCGTCCACCACCTCCCGGGCCCCGGCCCGGTCGACCGCGCGCTCGACCGCGGCCGCGGCCTCGGCGCCGTGGAGCCGGCCCGGGGCGCCGAGCACGATGTTGTCGCGGGCGGTCAGCTCGTACCGCACGTAGTCCTGGAAGATCGCCGCGATCCGGCGCTGCCAGGCCTTCTGCCGGCCACCGGTCGGCTCGACGCCGCCGACCGTGATCCGGCCGCCGACCGGGGTGTGGAGACCGGTGAGGAGTTTGACCAGGGTGGTCTTGCCGGCGCCGTTGAAGCCCACCACGGCGGTGGAGGTGCCGACCGGTATCTCCAGGTCCAGGCCGCGCAGCACGGGCCGCCCGGCCTCGCCGTAGTGGAAGTCGACCTGCTCGAAGCGGACCGTCCCGGTCGGCTCCGGCCCCTCGCCGCCCTCGGGCGGTGCGGCCGGCTCCGAGACCAGCTGCTCGAACTCCAGCATCGAGTGGTACGCCTGGACGCCGAACTGGGTCTGGGTGTCGCTCTCCGGGAAGTACACGCCGAACCGCATCGGGATCAGCACCGCCTGGACGGCGAGCGCGAGGCCGAGCAGGCTCAGCCGCCCCTCGCCCGCGGCCCCGGCCAGGATCAGGAACACCCCGGCGCCGCCGGCGAGACCGGCCAGCGTGAAGCCGACGAACGGCCAGAACAGGATGCGCCGCCGCCCCTCCCACAGCCGGTCCAGATAGGCCCGGCTCTCCGCGTCGTGCCGCCGGACGAACCAGCCGATCAGGCCGAGCACCCGGATCTCCTTGGCCATCGCCGGGCCGGAGGCGGCCGTGCGCAGGTACGCCAGTTCGCGGCGGTTGTCCGCCAGCCCCTTCCACAGCCCGGCGAACCGGCCGAGGGAGCCGCGCTGGCCGAACCGGATGACCAGCGCGGTCACCCCGGCGAGCAGCCCGGCGACCGGGCCGAGGGCCAGGCCCACCAGGGCGACGGCCCCGGCCAGTTGGGCGTAGCGGGCGAGCAGCGAGAGGGTGCCGGCCACCGCGTCGCCGGGGGTGGAGGTGACCCGGTCGAAGGCGGTCCGGGTGTCGCTCAGCAGGTTCAGCGTCCGCTGCTCCTCCAGCGCGGCCAGCGGGGCCTCGGTGACCGACCGGGACATCAGGCGGCGGACGCAGTAGCCGTCCACCCGGCGGGCGACGAGCTCGCTCAGTACTTTCTGGAAGGGGGCCATCACCTGCTGGAGCACGAACGCGCCCAGGGCCAGTGCGAACGCCTCGGCGACCCCGTTCCAGCCGGCTCCCTCGGCGTCCAGCGCGTCCGGGAGCCGGTCCAGGGCGAGGCTGGTGCCGTAGACGAAGCCGAGCGGGAGCAGGCCGAGTGCGGTGTTGAACAGGACGGTGAGCGTGACGGTCGGCAGTCCGGCCCGGGGCAGCAGCCGGAGCACCGGCAGCCAGCGGTGGGCCCGCCGGCCGAGGAAGCCGCTCGGCGCGGGTCCCGACGGGGGTGTGGTCAACTCCGGTCCCCTCAGGCGGCCGTGGCCGGGGCGAAGCCGCGCTCGATCAGGGCCAGGGTGCGGAAGTCGTCCACCGTCACCTGGTCGAGGTCGACCGGGCGGCCGGAGACCTGTTCAAGCAGGTAGATGAACTCCAGGAAGTCGAGGGAGCTGATCAGACGGGCCTCGATCAGGTCGGTGTCGGGCAGGAGCTCCTGGTCGAGCT
>NZ_MWIG01000154.1:0-6322 GCF_002156145.1 Streptomyces sp. NRRL B-24572
CCCCCTGCTCTGCGGGACGATCGCCCACACGGAGGCACTACGCCCAGAGCTGGCCCTGGACCGCTTCGATCGCTTCTTCCGTCGTCTTGGCCGTGTAGAGGCCCGTCGACAGGTACTTCCAGCCGCCGTCGGCCACCACGAAGGCGATGTCGGCCGATTCGCCCGCCTTGAGGGCCTTGTTGCCCACGCCGATGGCCGCGTGGAGGGCCGCGCCGGTGGAGACGCCCGCGAAGATGCCCTCCTGCTGGAGGAGTTCGCGGGTGCGGGTGACCGCGTCGGCGGAGCCGACGGAGAAGCGGGTGGTGAGGACGGAGGCGTCGTACAGCTCGGGGACGAAGCCCTCGTCGAGGTTGCGCAGGCCGTAGACGAGGTCGTCGTAGCGCGGCTCGGCGGCGACGATCTTGACGTCGGGCTTGTGCTCGCGCAGGTAGCGGCCGACGCCCATGAGCGTGCCCGTGGTGCCGAGGCCCGCCACGAAGTGGGTGATGGAGGGGAGGTCGGCGAGGATCTCGGGGCCGGTGGTGGCGTAGTGCGCGCCGGCGTTGTCCGGGTTGCCGTACTGGTAGAGCATCACCCAGGAGGGGTTCTCGGCGGAGAGCTCCTTGGCGACGCGCACCGCCGTGTTCGAGCCGCCGGCCGCGGGGGACGAGATGATCTCGGCGCCCCACATGGCGAGCAGTTGGCGGCGCTCCTCGCTGGTGTTCTCGGGCATGACGCAGACGATGCGGTAGCCCTTGAGCTTGGCGGCCATGGCGAGGGAGATGCCGGTGTTGCCGCTGGTCGGCTCCAGGATGGTGCAGCCGGGGGTGAGGCGGCCGTCCTTCTCCGCCTGCTCGATCATGTGGAGCGCGGGGCGGTCCTTGACCGAGCCGGTGGGGTTGCGGTCCTCCAGCTTCGCCCAGATGCGGACGTCGTCCGAGGGCGAGAGCCGGGGGAGGCGGACCAGCGGCGTGTTGCCGACCGCGGCCAGCGAGGAGTCGTAACGCATGTGGATCAGACCATGCCGCCGGCGACGGCCGGCAGGATCGTGACGTTGTCGCCGTCGGTGAGCTTGGTGTCGATGCCGTCGAGGAAGCGGACGTCCTCGTCGTTGAGGTAGACGTTGACGAAGCGGCGGAGCTTGCCGTCGTCGACGATGCGGGCCTCGATCCCGGCGTGGCGCTTCTCCAGGTCGGCGAAGAGCTCGGCGAGGGTCTCGCCGTTGCCCTGCACGGCCTTCTCGCCGTCGGTGTAGGTGCGGAGGATGGTCGGGATGCGGACCTCGATGGCCATGGCGTGGGCTCCTGTCGGAAGTGGCGTGATGGGCGCGCTTCTGTGGCCCCGCGCGGAGGGGGTCGTACGGTGGGGGCGCTCGGCCGGTCGCTCGGAGCTCAGGGCTCAGAGCGCGGCGCGTGCGGTACGGCGCGCGGTACAGATCGCGCTGGTCAGGCGGCACAGGTCGACGTGCAGGCGTGCCACGAGCAGGAGGGTGCTCGGAGTCTCTTCGCTCACGTCGTGGGAAACCATGGGCTCATCGTATCGATTCCCGGTCCGGGTTCCGGAATGTGATCTCACATGATGGATGATCGGTGACCGCCTGCCGGAACGGTGGCCGTTCGGCGGCAGGTCGGTCCTGGTGCGGCTGCCCGGCGGTCAGTCCTCGTAGGCCTCGACGATCTTGACCTCTTCCTCCGTGACGACTCCTTCGACGATCGTGAAGGAGCGGAACTGGAAGGGGCCGGCGTCGTCGGTGTCGGCGGTGGAGACGAGGACGTAGTGAGCCTGCGGCTCGTTGGCGTACGAGATGTCCGTGCGGGACGGGTAGGCCTCGGTCGCGGTGTGCGAGTGGTAGATGATCACGGGTTCCTCGTCCCGGTCGTCCATCTCGCGGTAGAGCTTCAGCAGGTCCGCGGAGTCGAACTCGTAGAACGTGGGCGAGCGCGCCGCGTTCAGCATCGGGATGAAGCGCTCGGGGCGGCCTTCGCCGACCGGCCCGGCTACGACGCCGCAGGCCTCGTCGGGGTGGTCCGCTCGGGAGTGCTCCACGATCTGGTCGTACAGGGCCCGGGTGATGGTCAGCATGCCGACAGGATAAGCAGACGGGCCGCCCCGTACCGATGGATGGTACGGAACGGCCCGAATGGTGAGACCTGGCAGGTCAGAGCGTCAGGAGCGCTTGGCGAAGGCCGCGGCCTGCGGGTTGCGGGCCTTGAGGACCAGGTAGGAGACGGCGAGGATCAGGCCCCAGACCGGTGCGCCGTACAGCGCGACCCGGTTGTCCTTGTCCATGCCCATGGTCACGATCACCATGCCGATGAAGGCGAGCGAGAAGACGCTGAACCAGATGCCGCCCGGGGCCTTGAAGGAGGACTGGGGCAGCTCGCCGCGATCGGCCTTGAGGCGGTAGCGGATCTGGCAGAAGAGGATGACGATCCAGGCCCACATGCCGGAGATGGTGGCGAAGGAGACGACGTAGTTGAACGCCTCGCCGGGCCACTGGTAGTTGATCCCGACGCCGACCAGCATCAGCGCGGCCGAGACGGTGGTGCCGACCAGCGGGGTGCCGGACTTCGTCAGCTTGGTGAAGACCTTCGGGCCCTGGCCGTTGAGCGCGAGGTCGCGCAGCATGCGGCCGGTGGAGTACATGCCCGAGTTGCAGGAGGACAGGGCCGCCGTCAGGACGACGAAGTTGACGATGGCGGCGCCGACGCCGAGGCCCATCCGCTCGAACGCCTCGACGAACGGGCTGACGCCCGGCTTGAAGGCGGTCCACGGGACGACCGACAGGATCATGATCAGCGCGCCGACGTAGAAGACGGCGATGCGCCACGGCACGGTGTTGATGGCCTTCGGCAGGACCGTCTTCGGGTCCTTCGACTCGCCCGCCGTCACGCCGACCAGCTCGACCGCGAGGAAGGCGAACATGACCATCTGGAGGGTCATCAGGGTCGAGAAGATGCCGTCCTCGCCGCCGAAGAAACCGCCGAGGTCCCACAGGTGGGTGACGGAGGCGGTGGCGCCGGCGTCGGAGAAGCCGAGGGTGAGGATGCCGGCGCAGATCAGGATCATGCCGACGATCGCGGTGACCTTGACCATCGAGAACCAGAACTCCAGCTCACCGAAGAGCTTCACGGAGATCAGGTTGGCGGCGTAGAGGATCACGGTGAAGACCAGGGCGGAGAGCCACTGCGGGATGTCCCACCAGTACGTCATATACGTGGCCGCGGCGGTGACTTCGGTGATTCCGGTGACGACCCAGAAGAGCCAGTACGTCCAGCCGGTCGCGAAGCCCGCGAACGGGCCGATGAACTCCCGCGCGTACTCCGAGAAGGAGCCCGACACCGGGCGGTACATGAGGAGCTCGCCGAGCGCCCGCATGATGAAGAAGATGACGAGGCCCGCGACGGCGTACGCGAGGATCAGGCTGGGTCCCGCGATGGAGATGCCCTTGCCCGCGCCGAGGAAGAGCCCGGTGCCGATGGCGCCGCCGATCGCGATCATCTGGATCTGGCGGGCGCCGAGTGCCCGGTGGTAGCCCTCGCCCGAGGCGGAGTCCGCGGCCTCATTGCCGTCGTGCTGCTTGTCGACCTGCACTGAGGTCATGGTGGTGCGCCTTTCTCCATGCTGATCCGCGCGACTGCGAGTGCGTCTGCTGCGGATCAGATCCTGATCCCCCCGGATGTGGATGGAGTGCTACCGGCGGTCAGCCGGCCCAAGCGCCCTCGGGAACAGGGGTGGCGTTGCCCGAGTGGTCGTGAAGATTTATCACGGGGTGCGGGGTGATCGACGGAGTTGAGTGTGGCGCACGCCACAAATAAATACGGACAAAGGGTGCACAAGATGGCCGAGCGGACGCTCTGATAACGCATTCGTTATCCGGATTTGAGCGTCCGCTGAGCGAACAGGCCGTCGCGCGGGGGTGTCGCTACGGCATCAGGGTCGCGACGAGGGACTCCTGGAGCGCCCCCAGCCAGAGGTACGCCATCACCATCGGCTTGCGCGGATCGGAGTCCGGCAGCCGGTACAGCTCCTCGCTCTGCTCGTCGTCCGTGACCTCGAGGCGGGTCCCGATGGTCAGCCGGAGGTCGTTGAGCGCGCCGAGCCAGGCCCGGGACTCGTCCGGGCCGAGCTTCAGGACCGCGCCGCCCTCCCCCTCCACCTCGGCGGACAGGGAGTCCAGGGCGCGCACGACCACGAGGGCGTCCTCGCGCTTGCGGGCCCGCAGGTCGTTCTCGGTGTAGCGGCGGAAGTCGGAGGCGGCCGCCCGCAGCTCCTCGCTGTCGTCCCCGTACGCGTCGGGGAAGAGGCGCCGGAGGGCGGGGTCGGACGGCGGCTCGCTGGGCCCCTCGGCGAAGAGCGCGGCGAGCGGGTCCGCGTCGGCGGCGGGCTCGTCGCCCGGGCCGATCAGCTCCATGAGCTGGACGGCGAGGGAGCGGAGGATGGAGATCTCGACGTCGTCGAGCGCGACGGCCGCGCCGCCGCCGGGCAGGGCCTCGAAGTGGCCGGCCATCAGAAGCGGTCCTGGGAGAGGGTCGCCCACAGGCCGTAGCCGTGCATCGCCTGCACGTCCCGTTCCATCTCCTCGCGGGTGCCGCTGGAGACCACCGCGCGGCCCTTGTTGTGCACGTCGAGCATCAGCTTGTGCGCCTTGTCCTTGGAGTATCCGAAGTACGACTGGAAGACGTACTCCACATAGCTCATCAGGTTGACCGGATCGTTGTGCACGAGGGTCACCCAGGGCACGTCGGGTTCGACGACCGCGGAGACCTCCTCGGCCGATTCCGTACGTTCGATCTCAATAGGCGCGACGCTCACTCACACCATGTTGTCACCCCTGGGGGCCCGTCGCGCAAACGGGGCACGCAGGTGGCCCCACCATCCGGCCCACCGCCCGGATCCGCTGTCCGGGTCCACTGCCCGGACCCACTATTCGTCAATCTGACGATTTCTGCGCTAGCATCGCTGACATGAACGCTGCGGACCTTGGGCTGCCGGTGGACGTGCCGTCGACCGCGCTCTTCACCGATCAGTACGAGCTGACCATGCTCCAGGCGGCCCTGCGGGCCGGCACCGCCGACCGTCGCTCCGTCTTCGAGGTCTTCACCCGGCGGCTGCCCGAGGGGCGCCGCTACGGCGTCCTCGCGGGCGTCGGCCGGGTCCTGGACGCCGTCGAGAACTTCCGGTTCGACCCCGCCGTCCTGGGCTTCCTGCGGGAACGCGCCATCGTCGACGAGCCGACCCTGCAGTGGCTGGCCGGCTACCGCTTCTCCGGCGACATCTGGGGCTACCCCGAGGGCGAGGTGTACTTCCCCGGCTCCCCCGTGCTGCGCGTCGAGGGCTCCTTCGCGGAGTGCGTGCTCCTGGAGACCGTGATCCTCTCGATCCTCAACCACGACTCGGCCATCGCGGCCGCCGCCTCCCGCATGTCGGCCGCGGCCGGCGGGCGGCGCCTGATCGAGATGGGCGCCCGCCGCACCCACGAGCTCGCCGCCGTCGCCGCCTCCCGC
The DNA here is from genome assembly GCF_002156145.1 of Streptomyces sp. NRRL B-24572. NCBI lineage: Bacteria > Bacillati > Actinomycetota > Actinomycetes > Kitasatosporales > Streptomycetaceae > Streptomyces > Streptomyces sp. NRRL B-24572. The sequence continues at coordinate 5,487 of NZ_MWIG01000154.1, forward strand.
GCCGCGTACGTCGGCGGCTTCGAGGCCACCTCGGACCTCGCGGCCGGCTTCCGCTACGGCATCCCGACCGTCGGCACCTCCGCCCACGCCTTCACCCTGCTCCACGACAGCGAGAAGGACGCCTTCCGGGCCCAGGTGGAGACCCTCGGGCGCGGCACGACCCTGCTCGTCGACACGTACGACGTGGCCGAGGCCGTCCGTACCGCCGTCGAGGTCGCCGGGCCCGAGCTCGGGGCCGTACGGATCGACTCCGGCGACCTGCTGCTCGTCGCGCACCGGGTGCGGGCGCAGCTCGACGATCTTGGCGCCCGGGACACCAAGATCGTGGTCACCTCGGACCTCGACGAGTACGCCATCGCCTCGCTCGCGGCGGCCCCGGTCGACGCGTACGGGGTGGGCACGCAGCTGGTGACCGGCAGCGGCCACCCGACCTGCTCCATGGTCTACAAGCTGGTCGCCCGGGCCGCCTCGGCCGATCCGAAGGCGCCCCTGGTGCCGGTGGCCAAGAAGTCGCTGGGCGGCAAGGCCTCCGTCGGCGGCCGCAAGTGGGCGGCCCGCCGGCCCGACGCGGCCGGGGTCGCCGAGGCGGAGGTCGTGGGCACCGGACCGGTCCCGCCGGAGCTCGCCGGCCACCAGCTGCTCGTCGAGCTGGTCAAGGGCGGCGACGTGGTGGCCCGGGAGCCCCTGGAGGCCGCCAGGTCGCGGCACATCGCGGCCCGCGCGGGGCTGCCGATGTCGGCGATCCAGCTGTCGCGGGGCGAGCCGGTCCTGCCGACGGAGTACGCGTAGCACTGCCCGGCGCTTCCCCCTCCCCGTGGGAGGGGGAAGCGCCGGGC
>NZ_MWIG01000155.1:0-17233 GCF_002156145.1 Streptomyces sp. NRRL B-24572
TCCGTACGCGACCGGGCACTTGACCTCCTCGGCGCGGTGGGCCTCGCGGACCAGGCGCACCGGCGGCCGCACCAGCTGTCGGGCGGCCAGCGGCAGCGCGTGAACATCGCGCGGGCGCTGATGAACGAGCCGTCCGTGCTCCTGGTCGACGAGCCGACGAGCGCCCTGGACCACGAGCGGGGGGCGGCGGTGATGGACCTCCTGGCCACGCTGACGGCGGAGCGGGGGACGGCGACGGTCCTCGTCACCCACGACCGTACGCACCTGGCCCGTACGGACCACACGGTGACGGTGCAGGACGGGCGGCTCGCGGAGGCGCCGGTACGGGCCTGAGCCCTCGCGTCAGCCGGACCGGCGGGACCGGGCCCGCCATCCGAGGGTGAGGGCGACCAGGCCCACGAGGACGGCGACACAGGCGCCGCCGAGCCCGTTGCCGGTGCCGAGGCCGCCGTCGGCGGTGGCCGCGACCGCCCCGCCGGCGGCCACGGCGATCAGCCCGGCGGCGAGAGCGGTGACGGCCCCGTTCCGGCGGGCCCAGGTGCGGAGGTGGCCCCGGCCCGTCGCACGGGACAGGGCGAGGCCGCCGTTGACCACCCCGAGGAGGCCGACGAGCGCCGCCGAGGAGGAGGTGACGCGGCCGACGCTCAGGGTGTAGACGCTCGCGGCGACCGGCTGGACGGCGGGGTCGGCGGCCGCCGGGACGGCGAGCGCGAGACCGCCGGCCAGGACGGCTCCGGTCACGGCGAGCACGGTGCGGACGGACATGAGGTGCTCCTTCTCCTCACGGGAACGGGACCACCCGAGGATGTCCGCCGGACCCGCCGCCCGTCGTCCCGCGGTCGTGGTCACTTCACGCTGCCGCGGACGCGGCAGGAACGCCCCGAGCTACCGCGTCCGCGGTAGTCGGCGACTCCTCCGCGAGCGGGATCCGCCCCGGACCGTACGCGGCCCTTAGCCCTGGTGGTTGCCCGAGGTGTTCGCCAGGGCCGCCGACAGCTCGCGGGCCACTTCCTGGAGGATCGGGACGATCTTCTCCGTGGCCGCCTCGGTGACCCGGCCCGCCGGGCCCGAGATGGAGATGGCCGCCGCGGTGGGGGAGTCCGGTACGGAGACCGCGAGGCAGCGGACTCCTATCTCCTGCTCGTTGTCGTCGACCGCGTACCCCGTCTCGCGGACCGCGACGAGCGCGTCGAGGAAGCCGTCCGGGGTGGTGATGGTCTTCTCGGTCGCGGCCGGCATGCCGGTGCGGGCGAGCAGCGCGCGCACCTCCTCCGCCGGGGTGTACGCGAGGAGCGCCTTGCCGACGCCGGTCGAGTGCGGCAGGACGCGGCGGCCGACCTCGGTGAACATGCGCATCGAGTGCTTGGACGGCACCTGCGCCACGTACACGATCTCGTCGCCGTCGAGCAGCGCCATGTTCGCGGTCTCGCCGGTCTCCTCGACGAGCCGCGCCAGGTAGGGGCGGGCCCAGGTGCCGAGGAGGCGGGAGGCGGACTCGCCGAGCCGGATGAGCCGGGGGCCGAGCGCGTACCGGCGGTTGGGCTGCTGGCGCACGTAGCCGCAGGCGACGAGGGTGCGCATCAGGCGGTGGATGGTGGGGAGCGGAAGTCCGCTGCTGGCGGAGAGCTCGCTCAGCCCGACCTCGCCCCCGGCGTCGGCCATCCGCTCCAGGAGGTCGAAGGCGCGCTCAAGGGACTGGACGCCCCCGCTCGCGGCGGGTTTGGCGGCGTCGGTGGTGCTGGCGCTGGACGTCGGCACGTCAACGGTCCTTTCGGGGCAGGCGGGCGAGGCAGCAGCCTACCGGGCCGCCGGGCGGGGCACACGGTCCCGGTCCCGGCGTCAGCGCCGGTCAGGGGGTGTTTGTCCGGTGTCGGCGGCGGCCCGCGGCAGTCCGGGTCTTGCTCGCATGTGCGGAGCTACGTTCTACTGTACGGAATTTACGTTCCACTTTGTGGAAACATCTAGGTCTGCTTCGCCGACGGCCGATGCTGGAAGTGTGCCCTTGACGACCCGTCGCCCGGAAGTGAAGACTCCTTTTCAACAGTTCGTTGAAATTCCCGTTGAAGTGCATGAAGAAGGGGTACGGGTGGACGTCAACCTGGTCCTGCGTTCGACACGCGTCATCACCCCCGAGGGGACGCGTCCGGCGTCGATCGCCGTCTCCGGCGGGACGATCGCGGGCGTGCTGCCCTACGACGCCGAGGTACCGGCCGGCGCCCGCCTCGAGGACGTCGGCGACGACGTCGTCCTGCCCGGACTGGTCGACACCCACGTGCACGTGAACGACCCCGGCCGCACCGAGTGGGAGGGGTTCTGGACCGCCACCCGCGCCGCCGCGGCCGGCGGCATCACCACCCTGCTCGACATGCCGCTGAACTCGCTGCCGCCGACCACCACGGTGGAGCACCTGCGCGTCAAGCAGGACGTGGCCCGCACCAAGGCCCACATCGACGTCGGCTTCTGGGGCGGCGCGCTGCCCGACAACGTCAAGGACCTGCGCCCGCTGCACGACGCCGGCGTGTTCGGCTTCAAGTGCTTCCTGTCCCCCTCCGGGGTGGAGGAGTTCCCCGAGCTCGACCAGGAGCAGCTGGCGACCTCGCTGGCGGAGATCGCCGGTTTCGACGGCCTGATGATCGTGCACGCCGAGGACCCCCACCACCTGGCGGCCGCCCCGCAGCGCTCCGGCAGCGCGTACGCCGACTTCCTGGCCTCCCGCCCCAGGGACGCGGAGAACACGGCGATCGAGAACCTGATCAACCAGGCCCGCCGGCTCGGCGCCCGCGTCCACGTGCTGCACCTGTCCTCCTCCGACGCGCTGCCGGCGCTCGCGGCGGCGAAGGCGGAGGGCGTGAAGATCACGGTGGAGTCCTGTCCGCACTTCCTGACCCTGACCGCGGAGGAGATCCCGGACGGGGCGACGGAGTTCAAGTGCTGCCCGCCCATCCGCGAGGCGTCGAACCAGGACGCCCTGTGGCAGGGGCTCGCGGACGGCACGATCGACTGCATCGTCTCCGACCACTCGCCCTCCACCGCCGACCTGAAGACGGGCGACTTCGCCTCCGCGTGGGGCGGCATCTCCTCCCTGCAGCTGGGCCTGCCGGCGATCTGGACCGAGGCCCGGCGCCGCGGCCACACCCTGGAGGACGTGGTCCGCTGGATGTCGGCGGGCCCGGCCCGGCTGGCGGGGCTGTCCCGCAAGGGCGCGATCGAGGCCGGCCGGGACGCCGACTTCGCGGTCCTGGACCCGGACGCCACCTTCACCGTCGACCCGGCCGACCTGCAGCACCGCAACCGGATCACCGCCTACGCCGGCAAGACCCTCGACGGCGTCGTCACCTCCACCTGGCTGCGCGGCGAGAAGATCGCCGACCACGGCACCCTCACCGAGCCCACCGGCCGCCTCCTCGAAAGGAACAACTGACGTGTCGTCCATACCCAGCTTCACCGGTGACGCCAGCCCCTACGGCGGCGGCGACCCGTACGCCGACTACCGGACGGCCGACTTCCCCTTCACCCAGTACGCGGACCTCGCGGACCGGCGTCTGGGCGCGGGCGTCATCGCGGCCAACGACGAGTTCTTCGCCGAGCGCGAGAACCTGCTGAAGCCCGAGGCCGCCGAGTTCGACCCCGAGCACTTCGGCCACAAGGGCAAGATCATGGACGGCTGGGAGACCCGCCGCCGCCGTGGCGTCTCCGCTCAGCAGCCGCACCCCACCGAGGACGACCACGACTGGGCCCTCGTACGCCTCGGCGCCCCCGGCGTCGTCCGCGGCATCGTCGTCGACACCGCCCACTTCCGCGGCAACTACCCGCAGGCCGTCTCCGTCGAGGCCGCCTCCGTGCCCGGCTCGCCCTCGCCCGAGGAGCTCCTCGCCGACGACGTGAAGTGGACGACGCTCGTCCCGCGCACCGCGGTCGGCGGCCACGCCGCCAACGGCTTCGCCGTCGACGTCGAGCAGCGCTTCACGCACCTGCGCGTCAACCAGCACCCGGACGGCGGCATCGCCCGCCTCCGCGTCTACGGCGAAGTCGCCCCCGACCCGGCGTGGCTGGGCGTCCTCGGCACCTTCGACCTCGCCGCCCTGGAGAACGGCGGCCGGGTCGAGGACGCCTCGGACCGCTTCTACTCCCCGGCCACCAACACCATCCAGCCGGGCCGCTCCCGCAAGATGGACGACGGCTGGGAGACCCGCCGCCGCCGCGACAAGGGCAACGACTGGATCCGCTACGGCCTGGTCGCCGAGTCCGAGATCCGCGCCGTCGAGATCGACACCGCCTACCTCAAGGGCAACAGCGCCGGCTGGGCCGCCCTCTCCGTCGCCGCCGAGGGCTCGGAGGAGTGGACCGAGATCCTGCCCCGGACCCGCCTCCAGCCCGACACCAACCACCGGTTCGTGCTCGACGCCCCGGCGGTCGGCTCCCGCGTCCGCATCGACATCTACCCGGACGGCGGCATCTCCCGCCTCCGTCTCTTCGGCTCCCTCACGGAGGCCGGTACGGCGCGGCTGACCGCCCGCCACCAGGAGCTCGGCGGCTAGCGGGCTCCCCCTGAACTGGGCGGGTACGACACCCCGCCCGGCCCGCGAGGGCGCACCGACCCGACAGCACCGGTGCGCCCTCGCGCCTCCCCTTTTCACAGGGTCACGCGGCTTTTCACGGGGTCACGCGGCGTGCCCGCCGTCCACCGAGAACTCGGCGCCCGTCACGTACCGCCCGCCGGGCCCCGCCAGGAAGGCGACCATCGCCGCCACCTCGTCCGGGGTGCCGAAGCGGCCGAGCGCCGTCATGGCCGCCTGCCCCTCCGCGTACGGCCCGTCCGCCGGGTTCATGTCGGTGTCGACGGGACCGGGGTGGACGATGTTCGCCGTGATGCCGCGCCCGCCCAGCTCCCGCGCGAGCGCCTTCGTCAGGCCGATCAGCGCCGCCTTGCTCATCGTGTAGAGGGTCCCGCCGGGGCCCGGCACCCGCTGGGTCATGCAGGTGCCGATCGTGACGATCCTGCCGCCCTCGGAGAAGCGCGCGGCCGCCGCCTGCGAGGCGAGGAAGGCCGCCCGGACGTTCACCGAGAGGACCCGGTCCACGTCCGCGAGGGAGAGCGACTCCAGCGGACCGAGGACGCCCGCGCCGACGTTGTTCACCAGCACGTCGAGACGCCCCAGCGCGTCCGCCGCCCACTCCACCGCACCCGCCGCGTCCCCGGCGTCGGCCGCGTCGGCCCGCAGGGGCAGCGCCCTGCGGCCGGCCGCCTCGATCCGCGCCGCGACCTCCTTGGCCCGGCCCTCGTCCTGGACGTAGGTGAAGGCCACGTCGGCGCCCTCCCGGGCCAGCCGCACCGCCGTCGCCGCGCCGATCCCCCGGCTGCCGCCCGTCACCAGGACCGCCGTGCCGTTCATCGTGGACATCCCGAAACCTCCGTGAGTGACACCAACTGGTTGCGGGTTCAATGAAAGTCGGCGGGGCGCCCGGACGCTGGCGGGAATCGGACTCCGACTCACCGATGACTTCCGCCGGGCGGTGGAGTCGGAAGGGGTGAGACACGATGGTCCGGAGAAAGAAAGGGCATCCACCATGGCCACCCTCAGCCTCACCCAGTTCCTCACCCTCGACGGCGTCATCCAGGCCCCCGGAGGGCCCGAGGAGGACCCCAGCGGCGGCTTCGAGTACGGCGGCTGGTCCGTGCCGTTCGGCGACGAGGACTTCGGGCGGCGCATCACCGAGATCTTCGCCCGGCCGACCGCCTTCCTCCTCGGCCGCCGCACCTACGACATCTTCTCGGGCTACTGGCCCAAGCACGACGACCCCGCCGACCCCGTCGCCTCCAAGCTCAACCACCTCCCCAAGTACGTCGCCACGACCACCCTCGCCTCCGCCGACTGGGAGAACACCACCCTCCTTCGCGGTGACGTCGTCAAGGAGGTCGCCGCCCTCAAGGACCGCCTCGACGGCGAGATCCAGATGCACGGCAGCGCCGGCCTCGCCCGCACGCTCCTCGACCACGACCTGATCGACACCCTCCACCTGCACGTCTTCCCCGTGGTCCTGGGCACCGGCCGCCGCCTCTTCACCGACGGGGTCCGCCCCAGCACCTTCCGCCTCACCGACGCGCGCACCACCGGCACGGGCGTCGCCCTCCACACGTACGAGCTGGCCGGCCGCCCCACCTACGGCAGCTACTGATCCGTACCGCAGGAACGGTGTAGCCACCACGGGTCCACCCCGGTTACGGTGATCCCTCCGAGTGCGAGCCGTCGAAGTCTCCACCCCGCTTCAAGAGTTGGAGAACCGGCCCGCGATGTCCGCTTCGATCGCCGCACCCGTGTCCCTCGGCGCGCCCCGCCGCGCCTGGCTCACCGACCTGCCCGTCCTTCTCGTCGCCGTCGTCTGGGGCGCCAGCTACCTCGCGGCCAAGGGCATCACCACCGGCCACACCGTCATCGCGGTCCTCGTGCTGCGGTTCGCCGTGGTGCTGCCCGTCCTCGCCGCCGCGGGGTGGCGCAGGCTCCGGGCCCTGAACGCGGCCCAGTGGCGCGGCGCCGCGACCCTCGGACTGATCCTCAGCGGGATCTTCCTCCTGGAGACGTACGGCGTCGTCCACACCTCCGCCACCAACGCGGGCCTGATCATCAGCCTCACCATGATCTTCACCCCGCTCGCCGAGGCCGCCGTCACCCGGGTCCTCCCTTCCCGCGGCTTCCTCGCCGCCGCCGCGCTCTCCGTCGCCGGCGTCGTCCTGCTGACCCAGGGCGGGGGTTTCACCACCCCCTCCCTCGGCGATCTCCTCATGCTGCTCGCCGCCCTCGCCCGTACCGTCCACGTCCTGGCCATGTCCCGGATCAAGGCGGTCCGCTCGGCCGACTCGCTCTCCCTCACCACCGTCCAGCTCGGCTCCGCCGTCGCCGTGTTCGCCGTCATCGCCGCCCTCCCCGGCACCGGCGCCTCGCCCTGGGCCGTGGCCCTCGACTTCGGCCCGCGCGAGTGGGCCGGGCTCCTCTTCCTCTCCGTCTTCTGCACGCTCTTCGCCTTCTTCGTCCAGATGTGGGCCGTCCGCCGCACCTCCCCCTCCCGGGTCAGCCTCCTCCTCGGCACGGAGCCGCTCTGGGCCGCCGCCGCGGGCATCGCCCTCGCCGGCGACCGCCCCGGCGCCCTCGGCCTCGCGGGCGCGATCCTCGTTCTCGCGGGCACCAGTTGGGGCCGTCGCACGGCCGACCAGGACGCGGGGTAGGTTCTTCGGCCATGCGCTCACTGCCGTACGACATCGACTTCCGCGCCCGGGCACGCCGCACCCAGGCATGGGGACTCGGGCTCCTCGCCGTGGCCGTGCTCTTGTGGATCTGGCTCGCGGTACTCCTCTTCACGCCCTACCAGAGCGGCGAGTACAGCCGGGAGTGCACCTCCCGGTTCACCAGCGAGTACCTCCACGACAACGACAGCCGCTGCGTCGAGGAGCGAGACTGGCCCGAACTCCTCGCCGTCCTCGGCGCGTCCGTGCCCGTGGCCGTCATCGGCGGCGTCCTCTACACCAGCGGCTCCGTCTCCCACCGCATGGCCGAGCACCTGGCCGAGGTCACCCGCCTCAACGAGGCGAGCACTTCCTGACCGCGTCAGTCCTTCGCTATTCGGCTCGCCCCCATCGCCAGCGCCAGGCCGACGACCGCGACGACGACGTTCGTGAACAGCTCCCGGCCCTCAAGGAACCCCACGTTCTCCGTGAGGAACCGGGTCAGACCCATGAAATGGAACCAGCCGCCGGTCACCTCGCGGATCACCCCTGCCACGCCGACCACGAGCAGGAGCACCCCGAGGCCCTCGAGAAACTTCTTCATGATCCGATCATGGAGCCGAGGGCCGGCCGGCCGCGTCCGCCGCTCGTCTACGGCGGCCGATACCAAAGTATCGACCTGCGCGACTCCAGTAGCAGGACGGCCCGTACGGCCGGTGGACCGGGCCTGACCTGCGTACATTTGCGGACATGACTCGCACGGACCGGCAGCGCTGGCTGCTCCCCTCCCACCTGGTCGAACCGGGCGGGAGCGGGGCCGCCCGGCCCCGCCGTACCGTCCGCGACTGGATCGTGGACACCTCGCTGTTCCTGCTCGCGGCCCTCGTCGGCCTCCTCGCCGCCGACACCAGCGCGCAGTACAACAGCGAGACCGTCACCCTCCTCGACCAGCTGGCCGGCGCCGCCGCCTGCTGCGCCCTGTGGACGCGCCGCCGCTGGCCGGTCGGGCTCGCGGTCGCCCTGTCCGTGGTGAACGTCCTCGCCCCGGTCGCCGCGGGGGCCCTCCTCGCGAGCCTGTTCAGCGTCGCCGTGCGCCGGCCCTTCCGCGAGGTCGGCTGGATCGTGGCGTTCGCCGTCGCCACCTCCACCGTCCAGGTCTTCGTCCGCCCCGACCCCACCACGAACGTCGGGCTCTCCATCGCCCTCGGCTTCGTCCTCATCCTGCTCGTCACCGCCTGGGGCATGCTCGTACGCTCCCGGCGCCAGCTCGTCGAAGCCCTCAGGGAACGGGCCCGCCGCGCCGAGGCCGAGGCCGAGCTGCGCGCCGCCCAGGCCCAGCGGCTCGCCCGCGAGGCCATCGCCCGCGAGATGCACGACGTGCTCGCCCACCGCCTCACCCTGCTCAGCGTGCACGCCGGAGCCCTGGAGTTCCGGCCGGACGCCCCGCCCGAGCAGATCGCCCGCGCCGCCGGAGTCATCCGGGACAGCGCCCACGAAGCCCTCCAGGACCTCCGCGAGATCATCGGCGTCCTGCGCGCGCCCGGCGAGAACGGCGACGGCGAGCGGCCCCAGCCCACCCTCGCCACCCTCGACTCGCTGGTCGAGGAGTCCCGCGAGGCCGGTACGGAGGTCGTCCTCGACACCACGGTCGACGATCCGGCCGCCGTGCCCGCCGCCACCGGCCGTACGGTCTACCGCATCGCGCAGGAGGGCCTCACGAACGCCCGGAAGCACGCCCCCGGCACGAAGGTCACCGTCACCGTCCGGGGCCGTCCCGGCGAAGGCCTCACCGTCGACGTTCACAACCCGGCTCCCGCGGGCCCGGTCCCGCACGTCCCCGGCTCCGGCCAGGGCCTCATCGGCCTCACCGAACGTGCCGCCCTCGCCGGCGGCCGGATGGAACACGGCCCCGCCCCCGACGGCGGATTCGCCCTGCACGCCTGGCTGCCGTGGCCGGCGTGACCGTCCGGCCGTTCCCGTCGTGCGCGTGGTTTCCGTGGCCGGCATGACCGTCCGGCCGATCCCGCCGTACGCGCGGCTTGCGCGGCCCCATGACCGTCCGGCCGATTCCGCCGTGCGCGCGGCTACCGTGGCCCCATGACCATCCGGCTCCTCGTCGTCGACGACGACCCCCTGGTCCGCGCGGGCCTCACCCTCATGCTCGGCGGCGCCGACGACATCGAGATCGTCGGCGAGGGCGCCGACGGCCGCGAAGTGCCCGAACTCGTCGCCCGGCACGCCCCGGACGTCGTCCTCATGGACATCCGCATGCCCCACGTCGACGGACTCACCGCCACCGAACGCCTCCGCGCCCTCCCCGGCGCCCCCGAGGTCGTCGTCCTCACCACCTTCCACGCCGACGAGCAGGTGCTGCGCGCCCTGCGGGCCGGCGCCGCCGGCTTCGTCCTCAAGGACACCCCGCCCGCCGAGATCGTCGCCGCCGTCCGCCGGGTCGCCGCGGGCGACCCCGTCCTCTCCCCGGCCGTCACCCGCCAGCTCATGACCCACGTCGTGGAACGGCAGCCGGAACAGCCCCGGCGCGCCACGGCCGCCACCCGCCTCGCCGAACTCGCCGACCGCGAGCGGGAGGTGGCCGTCGCCGTCGGGCACGGCCGGTCCAACGCCGAGATCGCCGCCGAGCTGTACATGGGCGTCCCCACGGTCAAGGCCCACGTCTCCCGGATCCTCGCCAAGCTCGGCCTCAACAACCGTGTCCAGATCGCGCTCCTCGTCCATGACGCGGGCCTCATCGACACGGAGGAAAGCGGCTAGTCGGATAGTCTTCATCGATGTCCGTCATCGAACTGGGGGAGTACGGCGCGGACTTCACCGCGAACCCGTACCCCTACTACGCCAAGCTCCGTGAAGCAGGTCCCGTCCACGAGGTACGGATGCCCGACGGCTACCAGTTCTGGCTGGTCGTCGGTCACGAGGAAGGGCGCGCGGCGCTCACCGATCCCCGGCTCGCCAAGTCCCCTTCCGTCATCGGCGTCCGGCCGCCGGAGGAGGACATCATCGGCGTCCACCTCCTCGCCGCGGACGCCCCCGACCACACCCGGCTGCGCCGCCTGGTCACGGCGGAGTTCACCGGCCGCCGGGTCGAGAGCCTGCGCCCCCGCATCGAGCGGCTCACCCACGAACTCGCCGACGCCATGGAACCGGCCGGCCGCGCCGACCTCGTCGACGCCTACGCGTTCCCGCTGCCGATCACCGTCATCTGCGAGCTGCTCGGCGTCCCCGCCGAGGACCGCGAGACGTTCCGCGGCTGGTCGAACGAGCTCGTCAACCCGACCGGCGAGCGCGGCATCCTCGACGCCCTGGAGGGCTTCGGCGGCTACCTCGACGAACTCATCGAGGACAAGCGGGCCGCAGGACCCGCCGACGACCTGCTCTCCGGCCTGATCGCCGCCCGCGCCGAGGACGGCGACCGGCTCTCCGGACCCGAACTCCGCGCCATGGCCTACCTGCTGCTCATCGCGGGCCACGAGACCACCGTCAACCTGATCTCCAACACCGTCCGCAACCTGCTCACCCACCCCGAGCAGCTCGCCGTCCTGCGCGCCGACCCGAGCCTCCTCGACGGGGCGATCGAGGAGTCCCTGCGGTACGACGGGCCGGTGGAGACCGGCACCTTCCGCTTCACCGCGGAGCCCGTCACCATCGGCGACACCGTCATCCCGGCGGGGCAGACCGTCCTGGTGGCGATCGGCGCGCTCGACCGGGACCCGGCCCGCTTCCCCGAGCCCGACCGCTTCGACATCCGCCGCGACACCAGGGGCCACCTCGCCTTCGGCCACGGCATCCACCACTGCCTGGGCGCCCCGCTCGCCCGCCTGGAGGGCAGGATCGCCCTCCGGACGCTCCTGGACCGCTTCCCCCGGCTCGAACTCGACCCCGAGGCCGAGCCCTGGGAGTGGCTGCAGGGCCTCCTCATGCGCGGCGTCCGGCACCTCCCGGTCCGGTGGTGACCCGGGCCTGGAGCGTCACCGGCCGCCGCTCCCGCCGCGAGCGTTCGCACGCCTCGGCGATCCGGAGCGCCGCCAGGGCCTCCCGGCCGTCGCAGGGATTGGGCGCCTCGCCGCGCACCAGGCGCACGAAGGCGTCCAGCTCCGCCTCGTACGCGGGGGCGAACCGCTCGAGGAAGCCGGGCCACGGCTTCCCGGGTGCGGGCGGGCCCTGCGGCTCCACCGAGGCGAGCGGGGACCGGTCGTCCAGGCCCACCACGATCTGGTCCCGCTCGCCCGCCAGCTCCATGCGGACGTCGTACCCGGCGCCGTTGCACCGGGTCGCGGTCGCCGTCGCCAGCGTGCCGTCGTCCAGGGTGAGCACGGCCGCCGCCGTGTCCACGTCGCCCGCCTCCCGGAACATGGCCGGGCCCGCGTCCGAGCCCGTCGCGTACACCTCGACGACCTCCCGCCCCGTCACCCAGCGGACGATGTCGAAGTCGTGCACGAGGCAGTCGCGGAAGAGACCGCCGGAGAGCGGCAGGTACGTGGCGGGCGGCGGCTCCGGGTCGGAGGTGACCGCCCGTACGGTGTGCAGCCGGCCGAGCCGCCCCGACCGCACGGCCTCCCGCGCGGCCAGGTACCCCGCGTCGAAGCGGCGCATGAACCCCAGCTGGAGCACCGTGCCGGCCTCCGCCACCGCGTCGAGCGCGGCGAGGGTCCCCGGCACGTCCAGGGCGATCGGCTTCTCGCAGAAGGCGGGCAGGCCCGCCCCGGCGGCGCGGGCGATCAGTTCCGCGTGCGCGGCCGTCGCCGAGGCGATCACCACGGCGTCCAGGGCGTGCCCGAGCAGCGCGTCCACGTCCGGCGCCGCCTCCGCCCCGAGCGCCCCCGCCACGCCGGCCGCCCGGACGGCGTCCGCGTCCGCCACCACCAGCGACTCGACCTCCGGGTGCCGGGCCAGCACACCCGCGTGGAAGCTCCCGATCCGTCCCGTACCGATCAGTCCGATGCGCATGGCCCCACCGTGGAGGCGGGCGGCCCGACTGTCAAGGATTTGTCAGGACATCCGGACGTCACGACTTCCCGTCATGAGCTTCCTGTCCTCAGCGCCCCGGGCTACGCTCCCCCCGTGTCCAAGCAGTCCGGATCCCCCCTGCCCCCGCTCTCCGTGGACCGCACCAGTCCGGTCCCGCTCTACTTCCAGCTCGCCCGGCAGCTGGAGAGCGCCGTGGAGAACGGGACGCTGACCCCGGGCACGCTCCTCGGCAACGAGATCGACCTCGCCACCCGTCTGGGCCTCTCCCGGCCCACCGTCCGCCAGGCCATCCAGACCCTCGTCGACAAGGGCCTCCTGGTCCGCCGCCGGGGCGTCGGCACCCAGGTCGTGCACAGCAGGGTGCGCCGCCCGATGGAGCTCAGCAGCCTGTACGACGACCTCGCCGCCGCCGGGCAGCGCCCCGCCACCCGGGTCCTGGTCAACCGCCTCGAACCCGCCGCGGGACCGGTCGCGGCCGCCCTCGGCGTACCGGAGGGCACCGAGGTGCGCTACCTCGAACGGCTCCGTACCGCGCACGGCGAGCCCATGGCGTACCTCTGCAACCACCTCCCCGCCGGGATCGTCGAGCCCGACACCGAACAGCTGGAGACCACCGGCCTCTACCGCATGCTCCGCTCCGCCGCGCTCACCCTGCACAGCGCCCGGCAGGCCGTCGGCGCCCGCGCCGCCACCGCCGAGGAGGCCGCGCTCCTCGACGAACCGGAGGGCGCGCCGCTGCTCACCATGGAGCGCGTCACCTTCGACGACACCGGACGCGCCGTCGAGTACGGCTCCCACCTCTACCGGGCGACCCGCTACTCCTTCGAGTTCCAGCTGATGGTCCGTCCTTAGCCACTCGAGGGGGCCCCTGACCAGTGCCAAGACCCGCATGACCGATACTGCAATGCACGCAGAAGGACACAAAGGAGGGCACGGTCTCGTGACCAGGCTTCGGACAGGAGGGGTACGCGCCGCAGTCGGCGCCGTCCTCGCCCTCGCACTCACCGCGGCGCTCGCCGGGTGCAGCAGCACCGGCGGAAAGCGGGCGGAGGACGCCCGGAAGGCCGCCGAGGCCCAGGGCAGGGCGGCCGTCGACACCCCCCGGTGGACCTTCGCCATGGTGACCCACTCGGGCGACGGCGACACCTTCTGGGACATCGTCCAGAAGGGCGCCAAGCAGGCCGCCGCCAAGGACAACATCAACTTCCTGTACGCCCACAACGACGAGGCCCAGCAGCAGGCGCAGCTGATCGACTCGTACGTCGCCAAGGGCGTCGACGGACTGATCGTCACCCTCGCCAAGCCCGACGCCATGAAGGCCGCCGTCGAGAAGGCCGTCAAGGCCGGCATCCCGGTGATCACCGTGAACTCGGGCGCCGAGCAGTCCAAGGCCTACGGGGCGCTCACCCACATCGGCCAGGACGAGACCGTCGCCGGCGAGGCCGTCGGCGAGGAGCTCGACAAGCGCGGCAAGAAGAAGGCCCTGTGCGTCCTGCACGAGCAGGGCAACGTCGGCCACGAGCAGCGCTGCGCCGGCGTGAAGAAGACCTTCGGCGGCGAGCTCGTGAACCTGTACGTCGACGGCACCAACATGCCCGACGTCAAGGCCTCCATCGAGGCCAAGCTCCAGTCCGACAAGGATGTCGACGCCGTCGTCACCCTCGGCGCCCCCTTCGCCGACACCGCCGTCCAGGCCGCGAAGAGCGCCGGCAGCAAGGCCGAGGTCGACACCTTCGACCTCAACGCCAAGGTCGCCACCGCCCTGGAGGCCGGCACCCTCGGCTTCGCCGTCGACCAGCAGCCCTACCTCCAGGGCTACGAGGCCGTCGACCTGCTCTGGCTCTACCGCTACAACGCCGACGTCCTCGGCGGCGGCAAGCCGGTCCTGACCGGCCCCCAGATCATCACCAAGGACCAGGCCGCCGCGCTGAAGCAGTACGCGGATCGGGGCACCCGATGAGCTCCACCGCCCCGCCCCCGGACGGTGTCGACCACGTCGACGAACGACTCCTCCGCACCACCCCGCTGAAGAAGCTGCTCGCCCGCCCCGAGCTCGGCTCGGTCGTCGGCGCGATCGCCGTCTTCGCCTTCTTCGCGGTGGTCGCCGACAGCTTCCTCAAGCCCTCCAGCCTCGGCACCGTCCTCTACGCGGCCTCCACCATCGGCATCATGGCCGTCCCGGTCGCCCTGCTGATGATCGGCGGCGAGTTCGACCTCTCCGCCGGTGTCCTGGTCACCAGCTCCGCGCTGGTCTCCTCGATGTTCAGCTACCAGATGACGGCGAACGTCTGGGTCGGCGTCGGCGTCTCGCTGCTCGTCACCCTCGCGATCGGCGCCTTCAACGGCTTCATGCTGACCCGCACCAAGCTGCCCAGCTTCATCATCACGCTCGGCACCTTCCTCATGCTGACCGGCCTGAACCTGGGCCTCACCAAGCTGATCAGCGGCACCGTCTCCACCAAGAGCATCGCCGACATGGAGGGCTTCCCCTCCGCCAAGAAGCTCTTCGCCTCGGAGTGGACGATCGGCGGCGTCGAGTTCAAGGTCACCATCCTGTGGTGGCTCGCCCTCGTCGCGCTCGCCACCTGGATCCTGCTCCGCACCCGCTTCGGCAACTGGATCTTCGCCGTCGGCGGCGGCGCCGACGCGGCCCGCGCGGTCGGCGTCCCCGTCTACCGCACGAAGATCGGCCTCTACATGGGCGTGGCCTTCTGCGCCTGGATCTCCGGCCAGCACCTGCTCTTCTCCTTCGACGTCGTCCAGTCGGGCGAAGGCGTCGGCAACGAGCTGATCTACATCATCGCGGCCGTCATCGGCGGCTGCCTGATCACCGGCGGATACGGCTCGGCCATCGGCTCGGCGGTCGGCGCCCTCATCTTCGGCATGACCAGCAAGGGCATCGTGTACGCCGAGTGGAACCCGGACTGGTTCAAGTTCTTCCTGGGCGCGATGCTGCTCCTCGCGACCCTTCTGAACGCCTGGATCCGCAAGCGCGTGGAGGCCACGAAATGACCACTCCGCTGGTGGAGCTGGCCGACGTCAGCAAGTACTACGGCAACATCCGCGCCCTCGAAGGGGTCTCCCTCGAGGTCCGCGCGGGCGAGATCTCCTGCGTCCTCGGCGACAACGGCGCCGGCAAGTCCACCCTCATCAAGATCGTCGCCGGCCTCCACCGGCACGACGCCGGAACCTTCCGCATCGAGGGCGAGGAGGTCACCCTCGCCAACCCGCGCGACGCCCTCGACCGGGGCATCGCCACCGTCTACCAGGACCTCGCCGTCGTCCCCCTCATGCCGGTCTGGCGGAACTTCTTCCTCGGCTCCGAGCCCACGAAGGGCAAGGGCCCCTTCAAGCGCCTCGACGTCGAGCGGATGCGGACGACGACCCGCGAGGCGCTGCTCCGCATGGGCATCGACCTGCGTGACGTCGACCAGCCCATCGGCACCCTCTCCGGCGGCGAGCGCCAGTGCGTGGCCATCGCCCGCGCCGTCCACTTCGGCGCCAAGGTCCTCGTCCTCGACGAGCCGACCGCCGCGCTCGGCGTCAAGCAGTCCGGCGTCGTCCTGAAGTACGTCGCCGCCGCCCGTGACGAGGGCCTCGGCGTGGTCCTCATCACGCACAACCCGCACCACGCCTACCTCGTCGGCGACCGTTTCGTCCTCCTCAAGCGGGGCGCGATGGCGGCGAGCCACACCAAGGACTCCGTCACCCTCGACGAGTTGACCCGGCAGATGGCGGGCGGCAGCGAGCTGGAGGACCTGCGCCACGAGCTGGAGCGGCCGACCGGCACGTAACGGCCCCTTGACACCCCACCTGGCAGAATCGGAGCCGATGAGTACCTACCGTGACCTCGCCCACCGGGGATCCGCCCGCGGGACCGTGCTGCGCACCGTCGGGACCCGGGAGCGGCGCTCCCACCTGACGGCGCCCCGGGTGCCGACCGTCGGCATCGACATCGGCGGTACGAAGGTGATGGCCGGCGTCGTCGACGCCGACGGCAACATCCTGGAGAAGCTCCGCACGGAGACCCCGGACAAGTCGAAGAGCCCCAAGGTCGTCGAGGACACCATCGTCGAACTCGTCCTGGACCTCTCCGACCGGCACGACGTGCACGCCGTCGGCATCGGCGCGGCCGGCTGGGTCGACGCCGACCGGGCCCGGGTACTCTTCGCCCCGCACCTCGCCTGGCGCAACGAACCCCTCCGCGACGCCCTCCAGGGCCGCCTCGCCGTCCCCGTCATGGTCGACAACGACGCCAACACCGCCGCCTGGGCCGAGTGGCGCTTCGGCGCCGGACGCGGCGAGGACCACCTCGTCATGATCACCCTCGGCACCGGCATCGGCGGCGCCATCCTGGAGGACGGCCAGGTCAAGCGGGGCAAGTTCGGGGTCGCCGGAGAGTTCGGCCACATGCAGGTCGTCCCCGGCGGCCACCGCTGCCCCTGCGGCAACCGCGGCTGCTGGGAGCAGTACAGCTCGGGGAACGCGCTGGTCCGCGAGGCCCGCGAGCTGGCCGCCGCCGACTCCCCGGTCGCGTACGAGATCATCGAGCGGGTCAAGGGGAACGTCCCCGACATCACCGGCCCCCTCATCACCGAGCTCGCCCGCGAGGGCGACGCCATGTGCGTCGAGCTGTTCCAGGACATCGGCCAGTGGCTCGGCGTCGGCATCGCCAACCTCGCCGCCGCCCTCGATCCCTCCTGCTTCGTCATCGGCGGTGGCGTCTCCGCCGCCGACGACCTGCTCATCGGCCCCGCGAGGGACGCCTTCCGCCGCCACCTCACCGGCCGCGGCTACCGTCCCGAGGCCCGCATCGTCCGCGCCCAGCTCGGCCCCGAGGCCGGGATGGTCGGCGCCGGTTGGCGCGGCGGAAGCGGCGGGCGACGAGCCGGGCGAGGTCGGCGGCGCCGACCATCCCGGCCTCGGGGCCGAGCTGGGCGCGGACGATGCGGGCCTCGGGACGGTAGCCGCGGCCGGTGAGGTGGCGGCGGAAGGCGTCCCTCGCGGGGCCGATGAGCAGGTCGTCGGCGG